>JAJRRJ010000217.1 GCA_024279575.1 Alphaproteobacteria bacterium
CCACTCGATGGGAGCATTTGCCGCTCTACTTGCAGCTTCTCGCGATCGCATGATGTTTGACCGCATGTTTTTGTGTGCGCCCATGATTTCCATTGGAGGGTTACCCCTTGGCATGGGAGCGATGGCGACGCTTATGGAGGCTGCGTGTTTTGTCGGATTGGGCCAAATCCTGGTGGGCCGCAAAGATGATCGCTCGCCAACCGACAAGACGTTCCCCGGTAACACGCTTACTTCAGATTTTGGCCGCTATATGCGTGTGGTGGATACTTATGCCAAGTGTCCGGATTTAGAGATTTCGTCACCTTCTACCCGCTGGATGGCAGCTTCTTTTCGTGCGATGTCGCGTGCGGGGGCCGATGATTTTCCCGGAAAAATCAATACGCCAATTCTTATGCTGGCGGCGGCGCGGGACGGGGTGGTATCTACCCCTGCAATTGAACAGCTGGGGTTGCGGTTGCGCTCGGGACGCCACGCGGTGATTGCCCATGCCCGTCATGAGATGTTGATGGAAAACAATGATATTCGCGGGCAGGTATTTGCCGCTTTTGATGCGTTTATAACAGAGCAGACGCCGATTTAGTTTTTCCCCATTATAGCCAATGCACCAGCGTGCAATTGAGGCGTGGCGGCGGCGATAATGTTGCCGCTATCATCGGGGTCGTTTCCCTGAAAATTGGTGATGATGCCTCCAGCGTTTCTTACGATGGGGATTAGTGCGGCAATGTCATAAATTTTGAGTGCGGTTTCAACCACAAGGTCAGCATGCCCTGCGGCCATCAGGCAATATGCATAGCAGTAGCATCCATAGCGGGGCAGGCGTATTTTGCTTTCGAGTTCTGCATATGTCTGGGCCATTTCGCCTTCAAACAGGGCGGGAGTTGTGGTGAAAAGGCGCGCCTCGCTGAGGGTTTCTATTCCGCTTGTGGAAATGGTTTGCGCTTTATTGGTGTGACGTTGGAAAGTTGAAATGCCGGGCATACCCAAATAGGTTTCCCCCGTAAAGGGCTGTACCATGATGCCTGCAAAAGTTATGCCCTCATAGGCCACGCCAATCAGGGTTCCCCACATGGGAACCCCCGAAATAAAAGAACGCGTTCCATCTATGGGGTCAATGATCCATGAAAATGGACTGGAGGTAATCTTGTTTTCATGTTCTTCGCCGACAATTGTGTGGTCGGGGAAGTTTTCTTCAATTGTTTTTCGAATAATCAGTTCGGCTGTCTGGTCGGCTTCGGTTACAGGGTCGAAGTGGGTGTCTTCTTTGTTGTCCACATTTAAGCCTGACCGAAAAGCGGGAAGTGTAATGGCCGATGCGGCATGTGCGGCTGCAAACAAAGTGCGTTTGATCGCAGTTAGGTCAGTATTTCGGGGGAGATTAGTAGTTTTCCTGGTATTCATCAGATTTTCTTTTTAATTCAGCGAGTTATGTTGAAATAATAATTTTTATGAAAAGAAATAGTGATTCATTTATGCAACAGTTTTTCATTTTTACAGCGATTTTCCCGGTGTGGGCTTGTTCTTAGGGGCAAATCAGTTCACCGATAAGAGGCATGATACTTGGTGGGGGCCTGGTACTTTTTAGGCATAAATCCATCAAATTTCCTCCCTTGACTAGGGTCGCTTTGGCGACCCATTTTTTTGATTTTGTGGTCGCTTTGGTGAGCCGCTTTTTCATTTATTCTGCTGCGTTTTTTTGTGGTGCCAGCAAAGACAGGTCGATTGCCAAAAGCGATTTTACCAGATCAGTAGCTATGTTTTGAATTGTTTCAAACCCCTCGTGTGGGCGGCGGGAATTTTCATTCATATAAAGGTGGCGTGAAAATTCAATTTGCAAGGCATGTATCCCGTGGTGAGGCTGGCCGTAAGAGCGCGTGATATAGCCCCCGGCATAGGGCTGATTTCTCGCCACCCTATACCCTGCCTCCGAAAATACCTTTTCAGCCTGATCAATCAGTGCGGGCGCGCATGTTGTGCCAAAACGATCACCAAGTATAATTTGCGCCGGTTTTCTTTTGCGGGACGTGGAGAGCGGGGGCATTGAATGGCAATCAATTAGAACAGCAACGCCAAACTTGTTGAGCGTCTGGCTAAGCAATTCCTGCAGGGCTGCGTGATATGGCTTGTAGATACCTTCAATGCGCATTTGTGCGTCTTTAAGGGTTAGTTTATCCCGATAGATATTTTTGTTTTCAGCAACTATTTTTGCCAGAGTACCAAGACCTGATGCCACGCGGGGGGAGGCGGTGTTGTAATGGGGGGGCAACGGGTCGCTAAACATTAGTGGGTCAAGTTCGTAGGGTTCGCGGTTAACATCAAGATAGGCGCGTGGGAACCTGGCGCGCAACATGGGGGCTCCCAAAAATGGTGCGCGTTCAAATATTTCGTCAACAAAACTGTCTTCGGAACTGCGGATGGAAAGGGTATCCAGACGCGTCATTTTGAGAAATCGACTTGGATAATCGGCACCCGAATGGGCTGAATTAAACACGAAAGGTGTGGTCTGACGTCGGGGTCGAATGGTTTCAAACGCGGGGCGTTTGCAAAAATCAGATTGCACGATCTATCCTCTGCCCCATTTTGTTTGGTTTTTTGCCCGATTTTAGTCTTGTTTTTACGTTTGAGTATGTATCATTCAATGTGCATTTTGTGGTGGGGTTTGTCCAACCAAATCATACTCAAAAATAATAATATCTCAAAACTTGCTTTGCCTACCAAGTGCGATAAACTTGATTGTTAGGCAGGGAGCGCCTGCTGGGCCGGAGGGAAAACATGAACCGTATTTTATTGGCTGAAGATGACGCGGATATGCGCCAGTTTCTAACACGGGCACTTAAAAATGCCGGTTTTGATGTTGTGGCGTTCGACAATGGCAAATCAGCCTATGAGCGGTTGCGTGAGGAGCCGTTTTCCTTGTTATTGTCAGATATTGTCATGCCGGAAATGGATGGCATTGAGCTGGCGCGCCGGGCAACGGAACTGGACCCGGACTTAAAGGTAATGTTTATTACCGGGTTTGCGGCTGTGGCGCTGAACCCGGACAATGAGGCGCCAAAAGATGCTTCTGTGCTTTCCAAGCCCTTTCATCTAAAAGATCTGGTGAACGAAGTTGAGCGTTTGTTGGCTGCATAAATAAATTGAGTGGAATTTATCAGGACCCTTGACCTTGCAAAAGGTTATGTGGTCTATCGCCAACGCAACCGGTGAATTGGTATCTTTCACAGGTAAAAGATGGGCGTATAGCTCAGCGGGAGAGCACTACATTGACATTGTAGGGGTCACTGGTTCAATCCCAGTTACGCCCACCATCTTTTCTAAATAAATCAAAGGCTTATGGGGTGAGTGTCGAGAAGTGCTGCTCCAGTGCATTCACGTTATTCACAAATTGTATAATGTAGCGGCTGGATCCTATTGCTTTTTCGCTGCTCTCTCGTTGCTCTCTTGCTGCGCTATACGCCCTTCCCCTGAGTTTTGTGAGGGATGACAAATTTCATTTAGATTGCAGGCGGGTAGCCATAGATTTTCTTGGCGCGTTCTGCGGAAATCAAACCGTTTTTTATATCCTGACGCACTGCCTCCGGGGCGCGATCTTTGGGATTACCCAAGCCACCGCCATTGCCTGTTACCACGCGGATTATGTCACCTTTGCTGGTGCTAAGGCCGGACACAAAAGCGAAGCGTTCGCTTGATCCATCGGTGCGGATGACCTCCACATAATTTGAGGATCCTTGAGAGCCACCATCTAAAGCCCATGCGGGAATTTTTGACCTTGTGTAGCCGGCGGTGAGAAACCCATTATCGGCGCGAAGGCGATAGTCCATACGAATTCCGCGACCGCCGGTGAACTTTCCTTCTCCTCCGGGTTCCATATTCAGCTCCATACGCTCAACAATCAGGCCATTGCGGGCCTCATTAATTTCAGCTGGACAATTGTACGTTTCCCCATGAAAGCCGCAGAACATTGCACTATTGCCGTCGCGGATGGCACTGGCGCCCCACCCTCCGATTTGTGGTTCAATGATGGTGTATTGCCGCCCGGTATCGGGATGGATACCCCCGACAAAAGTCCCACAAACTGATGCGAAATGGCCTGAAGCCAAACGTTCGGGCATTGATTGGGCCAGACACCGCCAAATGAGATCGTAAACCCTGAGTTCAACTTCGTAATAAAAGCCGATCGGAGCGGGCTCTTTTGCGTGAAACACCGAGCCCTCGCGAGTAAGTAAACTGATAGGTCGGAACGAGCCTTCGTTGCAGGCTGAATAGGGATCAGTTATCGACTTGAAAATCATTTGCGCGGCCACCATCACGCCATCGCGCGAGGTGTTTACCGGACCTGCCACCTGATCTGGATTATCCCGCAAATCAACGATAAAATCGTCATCGGTAATGGTGATTTTGACGTTATAAACGCTTCCATCGTCTTGTTCCTCAGAAAGCTCAAATGTACCTTTGTTCAGCTTTGCCAGTTCGGTTCGCGAAACCTTTTCGCCAAAATCCATAAAAGTAACCATGGCATGTTCGAACGTTCCGACACCGTATTTCTCAGCCAGCCCCTCAAGACGTTTCACCCCGATACGGGTCGATGAAATCGCAGCCCAAATATCTCCCTGGAGCACATCTGGCATGCGGGAATTGACTATAATAATATCCATTACAGAGCGAATTAGTGTTCCTTTTGAGATAAGTTTTATGGCGGGAAGTCGCAAGCCCTCCTGGAATATTTCTGTTGCATCACCGCTCATCGAGCCTGGTGCCATGCCCCCCACATCTGAATTATGTGCAATATTTGCCGTCCATGCAATAATGCGCCCTTCAATAAAAACCGGCATGGCGACGATGATGTCGTTTAGATGAGTAACTCCCCCATAATAGGGATCATTGGTTGCAAACACATCGCCCGGCTCAATGTCGCCGGGTTGGTCGTATTTCTCTAAAAGTACTTTTACAGCCTTGTCGAGCACGCCAATAAAAGCAGGAATGCCTGCCCCTGAGGAGGCCAGGTTCCCTTTTGCGTCCATGATGCCGGTACCCATGTCGAGTACTTCATAAATAATGGAGCTCATGGCAGTTTTTCGCATAGCTGCAAACATCTCGTCAGCGGCTGCCTGTAATGAGTTCTGGATAATTTCTAATGTGATCGGGTCGTTTGAAATCTCGCTCATAATTGCTTCCCCTTATGCATTCATTGTGATGTGAAGATTGCCAAATCCGTCAACTTCAGCGCTGTTACCTGGATGAATGAGTGTTGTTGCACCCGCGCTTTCAATGATTGCCGGTCCGGAAAATTTCATGCCGCTTTCCAGCAATTCGCCGTCATAGATTTGTGTGTTGTGCTTTCCTGCAAGGGCAAAATCCACTTTTCGGTCAGATTTTTTTGCCGCATCGGATGATGTGCCAGTGCATTTTGTTTCCTGCATGGTCAATTTTCCAACTTCGGCGGAAGCCACAAGGTGGATGCCAACCATTTCGACCGGCGCATCCAAGCGATAGGTATATTCACGTTCATATGTTTCGTGAAATTTGGCTTCAATTTGAGAAATTTTATCGTCGGTTACAGCCTTATTTTCCAGCAAAACCTCGGTTGTATGTTCTTGATTTTGATAACGAAATTTTCCAAAGCGTTGAAACGTAACTTTTGAGGCTTCAATGCCCTCTACCCTGAACTGTTGAAGGGCCTGCTTTTCCGTCATGGCAAATATTTTCTCAATTTTGGTGCCGGCTCCTTTTGAAACATCGATCAAATGGGTTACAAAATAATCACGCCTCAGGTCCGACATCATCATGCCCCAGGCGGAGAAAACCGCGGCGGCAGCGGGAATTATTACTTTTTTTACTCCAAGCTCTTGTGCCAATGCCACTGCGTGCATTGCCCCGCCTCCACCAAAAGCGATCATAGTGAAGTCACGGGGGTCAAATCCACGATTTAGAGAAATCAGCTTTAGGGCGTTGACCATATTGTTGTTAGCTATGCGTACAATTCCACGGGCAGCCTCATCGATATCAACGTTCAGTTTTTTGGCGAGTGATTGTAGAGCTTTTCGTGTTCCATCCATATCTGCAACGATATCGCCGCCGCAGAAATAGTCCTTGTTAATTCGACCAAGCCAAAGATTGGCGTCGGTTGAGGTCGCTTCGTCCCCCCCTTTGCCATAAGCTGCGGGCCCTGGAAGCGCACCGGCGGATTGCGGGCCAACGTGAAGTTTTCCAAAATCGTCAACCCAGGCAATTGAGCCGCCGCCATTGCCAATTTCAACAAGATCGACCACCGGGACCATGATGGGATATCCAGCGGATTTCTTATCCCTTTCAATCCAGTAATCTGTCATGATTGAGACTTTACCATTCTCGATTAGGGAGCATTTGGCCGTCGTGCC
>JAJRRJ010000218.1 GCA_024279575.1 Alphaproteobacteria bacterium
GCCACGGAGCTACCCGACTTGAAGCCAAAGATTCAAATGCCCTTTCAACGAACCTGGAAGAATTTGCAGCAAAGGTAATGGGTGCGCCTTTTCATCTGATAGCCCATTCTTTAGGAGCAGTTCCCGCCCTTGAACTTGCCAGCGTGGTTTTGCCTGCCTCAGTGACATTGATTGCGCCGGCAGGGCTGGGATTGAAACTGGATAGAGAGTTCATTTTTGGCATGGCAGATCCAACATCAGTTGATCAGGTCAGGCATCTGCTATTGCATCTGACAGACCGCCCTTCCGGTCTTTCTGATGCAGCGATTAAGGGTCTCTATGATGAGTTGGCAAAGGGAAGGCTAAAGGCTCTGGCAGCTTCATTGTTTGATGATCTTGGGCAGACACAGGATATCAAACCTGTATTGGAGAACATTGCTTCCAAAATCCCGGTACGCGTGCTGATAGGGCATCGGGACCGTATCATTGATTGGCAGGATGCATGTGACCTGCCCGGCAATGTGGCAGTACATCATTTTTCCAATGGCGGGCACTTATTGCACTGGGATCAGCCCAAAGAAGTGCTGAAGATTTTATTGCAAGGAGTGCACGATGAGCAAAATTCGTGAAAATTTGAATGAGGCAAACTCAAGGATCGGGGAGTTATCCAAGGTTGCCCCGGATATGTTTGCAGGGTTTTCCAAAATTGCCCGATCAGCTACAAAGCCCGGTCACTTTTCCAGTGCAACCAAAGAATTGATGGCAACATCTATTGCTGTGGTGCAAGGGTGCGATGATTGTATACTCTATCATGTGGCGGGGGCAAAACGGCATGGCGCCGACGAAGCTGCGCTGGTGGAGGTGCTCGAGGTTGCAGTTGAAATGGGGGGTGGACCCGCCATTATGTATGCAGGAAAGGCGCTAGCCGCATTCAGGGAAATCTGAAACCTGCCATGTTAAAACGTACTAACGGGAGGAATCATATGTCCTACTATTTAACAGCAGATGGCGGCACCGAGAGCCTGCGCGCCCGGATTTATGATGGCAACGGCAAATGCCTTGGCAGCCATGCCTGCGTTTACAATACGGATTTTAAGCCGGGTGGCCGGGCGGAGCAGGCACCGGCGGATTGGTGGGTAAATTTCGTCGAAGCGGCGCGAAATGCGATCGCTCAGGCGGGGATTTCAGGCGATCAGATCGAAGCCATCGCCTACGCCACGACTTGCTGCTCGGTGGTGGCACTCGATAAAAACGGCGACGCGCTGCGCCCCGCACTTATCTGGATGGATGTACGGGCCAGTGAAGAAGCGGATGCGGTTTTGGCGACCGGAGATGAGGCATTGGTGCTCAATGGAGACGGTGCAGGGCCGGTATCGGCAGAATGGATGATTCCAAAAGCGCTTTGGCTAAAACGTAACGAGCCTGAAATTTTTTCAAAAGCGCATCGGATTTGTGAGTATCAGGATTATCTGACTCACAAGCTGACAGGGGAATGGGTGGCAAGTCTGGATAATGCGGGGTTACGCTGGCACTATTCCACCGATCGCGGAGGCTGGCCCATCAGTCTTCTGCAGGCGCTTGATCTGGAAGAGTTGCAAGAAAAGTGGCCGCCCCGGGTCGCGGCGCCCGGAGAAGTCATTGGTACGTTGACATCCGCTGCCGCTGAAGAGCTTGGGTTACCTCGCTCGGTAAAAGTTGTGCAGGGTGGCGCTGACGCGCTGATAGGAATGATTGGCCTTGGGGTTTCCAAACCGGGGCAGCTCGCCTTGATTACAGGTTCTTCCCATTTGTTGTTCGGGGTTACGGATGCACCAATGCACGCGCGCGGAGTCTGGGGGAGTTATCCCGACATTGTTTATCCAGGGCGCTATATTGTTGAAGGTGGGCAGACCTCTACCGGCTCAATCATTAACTGGCTGGGCCGCCTGAGCGGAGGCGCGCTTGATTTTGATACGCTGAACGCGCAAGCCGCACAGCTGGAACCTGGTTGTGAGGGGTTGATTGTTCAGGACCACTTTCAGGGAAACCGTACGCCCTATACTGATCCTTTGTCGCGCGGGGCGATTGTGGGGCTGACACTGTCCCACGAAAAGCATCATATTTTCCGTGCCATGATGGAGGGTATAGGGTTTGGTACGCGCGCCATACTGGATGCCTTTGAGCGTGCGGGGTATGCCAAAACAGAAATAACAGTCGGAGGAGGGGCGACGGCCTCAGCTTTGTGGCTGCAAGTCCATGCGGATACGGCGGGTGTGCCGGTGCGGGTTCCCGCTTCCCCGGATGCCCCTTCAACTGGCTCAGCGGTTCTAGCCGCATATGGAGCCGGGGCATTTTCCAGCATTGATGAGGGCATTTCAGCAATGGTCCAGCCCGGTCGGTTGATTGAGCCGATTGGAGAAAATGTAGAAAAATACGAGAAAATTTATGCACGTTATCTCGCCCTTTATCCAGCACTGAAAGAGGTGCTGGCGAAGGGGTGTTAACCTGGTTTGTTCTAGTTCAACAGTGAGTTCTCGCGCACATATTTATAAACCGTATTTCGGGATATCCCCAATGTGCGGGCTGCCTGAGTAATATTGTTACCGTTAGCGCGAAGGAGGCTGGAAATCTCCGAACGCATTTTGGCCCGTAATGAATCTGTTGCAGCGCCTGAGTGACTTTCTGGCGTCTCCCCCAGCGAGAATATAACATCATCATGTGTAATTGTTTCGCCTTGCGCATTCATGGTCAGTTGCAGCATTGCAGAATGCAACTCACGAATATTTCCGCGCCATGGCATGTTTGCCAATGTTAAAATGGCTTCAGGGGTAATGGTTTGTGTCGGCATAATTTCCAGCATTATCTGGCGCATGATGTCAGAAAAGTCAGTTCGTTCCCGAAGGGGCGGTAGAGTGATTTTTACCACACCAAGGCGATAAAACAGATCCTCTCTAAAATCCTTGGTTTCAATTGCAGCTTCCAGATTTACATTTGTGGCAGCAACAATCTGAACATCGATTTTTTTTGAAATTGTTCCGCCCACAGGGCGGATTTCTGATGAATCAAGAAAACGCAATAAAGACACCTGGCTGGATAAGGGCATATCACCAATTTCATCCAGAAAAAGAGTGCCCGTATCAGCGGCAAAAGCCAGTCCATCCGCACCGTTACGCTGGGCCCCCGTAAATGCGCCGGCCACATATCCAAATAATTCTGCTTCAAGCAAATGTTCGGGAAGGGCGCCGCAATTTACCGCAACAAACGAACCTTTGCGGCCCGATTCCTTATGAATATGTCGCGCAATCACCTCTTTCCCGGTGCCGCTTTCCCCCAGAACCAAAAATGAAGGCTTGAATTTCACCGAGCTTTTGATGCGAGCCAGCTGATGGCAAAGCTCTGGGTCGCGCGCCACCATTCCCTCCCCCAAGTCACAAGATGGAGGGACAGTAATAGTTTTACCGTGATCGCCAATACCTCCAGCCACTGGCTTTGATGGCGCTGGAGCAATATGAATGGCACGTTTTTCAAAACTATGCCGGTTGCGCCACAACACTGAATACTGGCTGCCCAGTAAATCTCGCAAAGTGGGTTGGTGGCTATCGGACATTTCAATTAACGCCGCATCAAAACTGGTATCAAAAACGGCTTCAAATGCAACGCCGGGTCGCACTGAAAGGCCGCGCAAAATTTCTCGCCCGCGTTGATTGATTGCAA
>JAJRRJ010000219.1 GCA_024279575.1 Alphaproteobacteria bacterium
ATTGCCGATGAAATTATTGTAACGGACGACAATCCCAGAACAGAAGATGCTGCAGCGATTCGCGCCCAGATAATGGGGGCTTGCAAAAACGCTCAAGAGGTTGGAGATCGTGGCGAAGCGATTGCTGTTGCGATTAAATTATTGCAAAAGGGCGATGTTTTGCTGATTGCTGGCAAAGGACACGAGGACTATCAGATTATCGGCACCAACAAGGTTCCCTATTCGGACCATGAGCAGGTGGCAAAAGCTGTTCGTGCGTGAGTGATGAGTAATCTCTTTTCCATTGAGGAACTGGTCAACGCGACCGGTGGATATGCTGAAAATATAGGTGCCGATGGTATTTCATCCATCTCCATAGATAGTCGAACTCTGGAGCCGGGGGGGCTTTATGTGGCGATCAAGGGGGGGCGGTTTGACGGGCACGGCTTTGTGCACAAGGCCGTGGTTAACGGGGCTGCGGTGGCGCTGGTGTCTAAAGAAAAGGCACGTGAGTTGGCAGGACTTCCGCTTATTATTGTTCCCGATGCATTGGCGGGGCTGGTGGATATTGCGCGGGCGGCGCGGGCACGTTCTAAAGCAAAGATTGTTGCGATAACCGGGAGTGCGGGCAAAACCACTACTAAATGCATGGTGGCACAAATATTGGAGCGAGGTGGAAAAACCCATGCTTCAATCAAAAGTTATAATAACCATTGGGGGGTGCCGCTGATGCTGGCCAACATGCCAAAATCAGCTGACTACGGGGTGTTTGAAATCGGGATGAACCATGGGGGGGAAATTACGCCTCTGGTTGAATTGGTGCGTCCTGATGTTGCTTTGATCACTTCAATTGGCCCCGCCCACGTGGGGAATTTTGACGGAATTGAAGGAATTGCCGAGGCGAAGGCGGAAATTTTGCAAGGACTGGAGCCGGGTGGCGTCGCCATTGTCAATGCCGATCACGATTTTGAAAAACTGTTCCGACATGATGCAAAGCGGCGCGGGGGCATTAAATACATGACTTTTGGCTTTGCTAAATCTGCGGATGTCGGTATTTTTGGCTACGCGGATACAGAAAATGGCAGCCGTGGGCAGGCCCGTTTTGGAGGGGATTCAGTAAATTTAAATCTGTCGGTCAAGGGGAGGCATATGGTCTCCAATGCGGTTGGTGCGCTTTGTATAGCTGACGTATTTGGGGTGGATTTTGCGTTGGCGGTTGAGGGGCTGGCAAATTTCACCTCCTCTGAAGGGCGCGGACAGGTGTTCAATTATGTCAGTGGTACAAAGACACTGGTGCTGATGGATGAAAGCTATAACGCAAACCCTGCGTCCATGCAGGCAGTGTTGCAGGTTTTTTCAGGGATGAGCACTGAAGCGGGGACGAAGGTTCTTGTTCTTGGGGATATGCTGGAGCTGGGGGAACAGTCGGCTCAATTGCATAGGGAACTTGTGGATCATATTGTTAAGAGTAGCGCCAGGGAAGTGTTTCTTGTGGGTGAGCAAATGGGTTGCTTAAAGGGTGTGTTAGCGGATTTTATGAAAGTAAAATGGGTGGCGACATCTGACAAAATTGCCGATGAAATCACCTTGGGTCTTGATTATGGAGATATAGTTATGGTCAAAGGGTCGTTAGGAGTTGATCTGGCCCGAATTGTGGCAGCAATTCGCAAAAAATTTGACATACCGGAAACGGTCTGAAAGAACTTTCGTCGGGGCGTTACGGGAAAAAACTAGGTTATGTTCTATTTTCTTGAACAGCTTGGAGACGGTTTTGGCTTCTTCAACGTATTTCGCTACATAACATTTCGCACCGGCGGGGCTGTTATAACTGCATTGTTTATTATGGCTTTGTTTGGTCCGGGAGCCATTGCACGGCTGGCCAAATTGCAGGGGAACGGGCAACCTATTCAGCTCGATGGTCCCCAAGGTCACATTCTTAAAAAAGCAGGTACGCCAACCATGGGCGGGCTGATGATTTTGGCCAGCATCGTGATTTCGACAATTCTTTGGGCGGACCTGAGCAATCCCTATATTTGGGTCGTGTTGTTTGTTACCGTCGGGTTTGGCGCCATTGGGTTTTATGATGATTATCTAAAGGTGATAAAATCCTCCAATGACAACGGGTTCAGTGGCAAAACCAGGCTGATGCTTGAAGCAATTGTTGGAGTGTTGGCCTGCATTGCACTGGCTCGAATTTCCCAGGCAGAATTATCCACGTCGCTATTATTTCCCTTTGTCAAAGATTTGTCGATTGATCTGGGCTATTTTTTCTTTGCATTTGGAGCTTTTGTGATTTTTGGTGCCGGTAATGCGGTTAATCTCACTGATGGTCTGGATGGTCTGGCGATTGTGCCGGTAATGATTGCAGCGGCTTGTTTTGGGTTGATTGCTTATCTGGTGGGTAACATCACTTTTTCTGATTATCTTTTGGTGAATTTTGTTCCGGGCACCGGGGAGTTGGCCGTATTGTGCGGGGCGCTGATTGGGGCGGGTCTCGGATTCTTGTGGTTTAATGCCCCCCCGGCGCAGATTTTTATGGGTGATACCGGGTCATTGGCACTTGGTGGCGCTTTGGGGTCAATTGCAGTGGCGACAAAACATGAAATCGTGCTGGCGATTATTGGTGGTTTGTTCGTGTTGGAAACACTGTCAGTTATTGTGCAGGTGGTCAGTTTCAAACTGACGGGAAAACGAGTGTTTCGTATGGCTCCGATCCACCACCATTTTGAACATTTGGGGTGGACGGAAAGCCAGATTGTTATTCGATTTTGGATCATTTCGGTAGTGTTGGCATTAATTGGACTCTCCTCGCTTAAGCTACGCTAAGCCCTGCCAAGCTCAACCCACCAGCCCTGTGCAAACCATCAGAATAAATCCTATTGATTCGTGAACTGGTAACCAGTGGCATGTAAACTGGTAATCAGTTGTTCCCAATAATGGCACCAGCCGTAAATGGCGGTGGATGAAATATGTTCTCACGCGCCAAAAAAACACCGGTTGCCGAATGGTGGTGGACCATCGACCGCGAACTTTTGGGCGCGCTGGTTTTGCTTTTACTGTGTGGTGTCGTCTTATCATTTGCGGCAAGTCCTCCGGTTGCTGAGCGATTGGGCTTGTCCTCCTGGCATTTTGTAATTCGCCATTGGTTGTTTGCTATTCCTACTTTGGTAGTTTTAATCGGTGCATCGTTTCTTTCTGTGCGTCAGGCGCGGGTTGCCGCTTTAGTTGTTTTGGTAGGCGCTATTGTTTTGCTGGTGGCAACGCTTCAATTTGGCATTCAGGTGAAGGGGTCGCGTCGCTGGATATCAATTCTTGGAATTAGCCTTCAACCATCTGAGTTTGTTAAACCCGCCTATGCCGTCATTGCCGCCTGGTTGTTTGCTGAGAAAATGAAGCACCCGGATATGCCCGCCCAGATCATTGCATCGGCCCTGATGGTTTTGATTGCCGTTCTTCTGATGCTACAGCCTGATTTCGGGCAAACTGTACTGATGGTTGTGACATGGGCGGCCCTGTTGTTTCTGGCCGGGATTTCATGGTGGTTGATTGGATTGTTAATGGGAGTTGCGGCGGCGGGTGCCGGGTTGGCCTATTTGGTATTTCCCCATATTGCCCGTCGTATTGATATTTTTATCAACCCTGAAAGTGGTGATAATTACCAGATGGACCGCGCGTTGCAATCTCTGCTTGAGGGGGGGTGGTTTGGTCGTGGCCCCGGCGAAGCGATTGTTCGGCGCTATGTGCCTGATGCACATGCGGATTGTGTTTTCTCAGCTGCTGCCGGTGAATTTGGTATTTTATTTTGTCTGGTTCTGGTGGGGCTTATCGGGTTTATTACGCTTCGTGCCCTGTTTTTGGCTCAACAGCAAACCGGGCTTTTTGCCAGACTGGCAGCGAGTACACTGGCTATTCAGTTCGGGGTGCAGTCGGGAATAAATCTGGCGGTGAATTTGAATCTTTTGCCGCCCAAAGGTATGACATTACCTTTTGTTTCTTACGGAGGGACTTCAATGCTGGCCACGGCATTTGCCATGGGGCTTGTTCTAGCCCTGACCAGGCGCAAGCCTGAAGAGAGGCTGGCAACAGGTATTCCACGTTATCGCAATTCACTGGCGCAGGGCGCATAGGCGGGCGGTATGGGAATTTATGTTTTGATGGCCGGGGGGACAGGTGGACACCTTTTTCCGGCTATGGCGTTGGCTCAGGAGCTTAACCGGCGCGGGCATGAGGTGCATCTGGCGACGGATGAGCGCGTTAAATCCTATGGGGGGGATTTTCCGGCAAAAAAGACCCATATTATTCCAGCAGCAACCCCCTCTTTGCGAAATCCGGTAAAATTTATCGGGGCGGGTTTTACAATTTTGCGCGGGGTAGTGGTCAGCTTTTCCATGTTGGGTAAAGTAAAACCGGACGCGGTAATCGCATTTGGCGGATACCCCAGTTTCCCCCCTTTCCTGGCGGCGAGTCTGAGAGGTATCCCGGGGATGTTGCACGAACAAAATGCGGTGATGGGACGGGCCAATCGGGCATTGGCGCGTTTTGCTAAAATTCTGGCTTTGCAATTTGAGCATACCAAAGGAACAGATGGGTTTGGTGGCGCAAAAATTGTTACGGGCAATCCAGTTCGAGACCGGGTGATTGAGGTCGCACATATTCCATACCCTTCAATTGGAGAAAATTCAGCGCTGAAACTTTTGGTTTTTGGTGGTAGCCAGGGCGCCCGGGCATTGTCTGATCTGGTGCCACCAGCGGTGGCTGCTCTGCCGGAAGATATAAAAAAACGCCTGCTGGTTACTCAGCAATGCCGTTCTGAAGATTTGGAACGCGTTACTGCAGCTTATCGCGAGGCGCGTATAAATGTTGAATTGTCAACCTTTTTTGATGATTTGCCGACACGGATGGCACAGGCTCATCTGGTGATTGCGCGGGCCGGCGCATCAAGCATTGCTGAATTGGGGGTGTTGGGACGGCCTGCAATTCTAGTGCCGTTACCGGGGTCTCTGGATCAGGACCAACGGGCAAATGCCAGTATAATGGAAAGTGCCGGGGGTGGGTGGCTGATGGATGAGGCCACTCTTTCACCGCAATCTCTTGGCAAGCGGCTAGCGGGATTGCTAGGAGATGCACAAGGGCTTAAAACGGCAGCGGCGAAAGCAAAAATCGTTGGACGTGCAGATGCTGTTGAACGACTGGCGGATGCTGCAGAGGCGCTTGGCGCCAAATAATTGAGTATGGGAATAAATTTAAGATGAAAATGCCTCGCGAACTTGGGCCGGTTCACTTTGTGGGCATTGGCGGCATCGGAATGAGTGGAATTGCTGAAATTTTGCACTCGCAGGGTTATAAGGTTCGTGGCTCCGATATGGCTGGAAACCCAAATGTTGTACGGCTCAGGGAAATGGGCATCGAGGTTGTTATCGGGCAAGCGCGCGAAAATTTGGGTGATGCGGCGGTTGTTGTTATTTCATCGGCTATTAAAAAAGATAATCCTGAATTAATGGAGGCGCGCCGCCGGGCTTTGCCGGTTGTGCGGCGGGCAGAAATGCTGGCGGAAATCATGCGGTTCAAGAATGCTATTGCCATTGGGGGAACCCATGGCAAAACTACCACCACCTCTCTGGTTTCGGCGCTTCTTGATGCGGGGAATATGGACCCCACGGTGATAAATGGCGGTATTATCAATGCCTATGGCACCAATGCGCGACTTGGGGATGGGGACTGGATGGTGGTTGAGGCAGATGAAAGCGATGGCACGTTTACCAAGCTGCCCGCAGATGTTGCCGTGGTCACAAATATGGATCCAGAACATTTAGATCACTACGGGAATTTTGAAGAGGTCAAAAAGGCTTTTTATCAGTTTGTGGAAAATGTGCCTTTTTACGGGTTTGCCGTTATGTGCGTGGATCATCCCGAAGTGCAGGCGCTGGTAGGGGAAATTCAGGACCGGCGGGTGATCACATATGGGCAAAACCCGCAGGCCGATGTGCGCCTGGAAAATATCAGCAATGACAATGGTGTTACCAGGTTTGATGTGGAAATGCGTGATCGGGTGACCGGGGAGCAAAAAAACATTCGCTCAATTTTATTACCCATGCCAGGGCTGCATAATGCGCTTAATGCTACGGCGGCAATTACGGTTGCGGATCAGTTGGGAGTCAGTGCCGATGCTATCCGTAAAGGGCTGTCAGAATTTGGCGGAGTAAAGCGCCGCTTTACCCGCGTTGGGGAAGTGAATGGCGTGGTGATTATTGATGATTATGGGCACCATCCTGTAGAAATTTCCTATGTGCTGGAGGCTGCTCGCCACTCGGCGAAAAAAGATGTAATTGCTATTATGCAACCGCACAGATATTCGCGGTTGAGTGAATTATTCGAAGAATTTGCAGCGTGTTTCAACCACGCCGATAGTGTGGTTATTGCGCCGGTTTTTAGCGCCGGGGAAGCCCCCATTGAGGGGATTGATCACCGGGAGTTGGCCCGTAGAATTCGTGCGCTTGGCCATCGTGACGTTGTAACAATTGAACAGCCTGAAGAACTTGCGGACCTGGTTTCCAGGCGCGCAAGTGCAGGGGACTATGTGGTATTTCTGGGGGCTGGGAATATAACGCAGTGGGCCGGGAAGTTGCCAGCTGAACTTCAGGCTCTGCATCGTGCTGAGGGGACCCAATAGATGAGTTTTCCCGACCTTTTAGAGCAATTTTCCGATTGGATCGGGGACGTCCGGGGCCGACTAACACCAAATCAGAAGCTTTCCGAAGTGACCTGGTTTCGTGTTGGAGGTCCGGCTCAACTGCTCTTTATGCCGGCCGATGAAGAAGATTTGGCCTTTTTTCTGAATCACTTGCCCGCAAATATTAACGTTACAGTTATTGGCCTTGGTTCAAATCTTTTGATCCGGGATGGGGGGGTGGAAGGTGTTGTCATTCGCCTCAGTGCCAAAGGATTTGGGCATAGTGAAGTATTGCAGAACCATCAATTGCGGGTCGGGTGCGCGATGCCTGATGTGCGGGTCGCAAATGCAGCGGCGCAGGCAGGTATTGATGGCTTGACCTTTTATCGGGGGATTCCAGGGGGAATTGGTGGCGCCTTGTATATGAATGCGGGGTGTTATGGTACTGAAACCAAGGATCGGGTGGTTGAGTTGCGCGGGGTAGCGCGGGATGGCTCAATTATTACATTGAGCAACAAGGACATGGCCTACGAATATCGCAAATCCCATGGACCAAAAGGGCTGATATTTACGTCCGCTGTTTATCAGGGGTTTGCGGGCAAAACTAACGACATCAAATTCAAAATGAACGAAATTACTGAACAGCGCGAAGGCTCCCAGCCGACTAAAGCGCGTACCGGCGGATCAACATTCAAAAACCCGCCGGGGAAATCCAGCTGGAAACTCATTGATGAAGCGGGGTGTCGCGGTTTGAAGGTGGGTAATGCGCAAATGTCTGAAAAGCACTGTAATTTCATGCTTAATCTGGGGGAGGCGCATTCCTATGATATTGAAACCCTTGGTGAAAGTGTGCGGAGCCGGGTGCGGGAAAAATCAGGAATTGATCTAATTTGGGAAATTCGACGAATGGGACAGTTTGAGGCTGGAAAAGAGGTGCGTGAGTTCCTAGATGGAGATGTATTCACCGGGAAAGTGTAATGCATGAATGGTATCAGATCCAAGGCACAGTTGCCGCGCTTGTACGGGTTGGATTTCGCCCGGTTTCTTGCCTTTGCAGGTATGGTTTTTGTCAATTTTCATGTGGTCACTGGCTCAGGAACCGGTTCTGCGTTGGCGCAAGGGTTTCTAGGGGCGCTTGAGGGTAAGGCGGCTGCGACATTTGTTGTTCTAGCTGGCATTGGGCTGGGATTTGGCGCGGCGCGTGCAAAACCTGCGGACTTTCGGGCCACAATTTTCAAACGTGCCCTGTTTTTGTTGGCAATTGGTCTCATCAATGCGTTGATTTTCCCTGCCGATATTCTTCACTATTACGCAATTTATTTTATTTTCGGGATGGTGTTGATTAGCTTTTCGACAAAAATCCTTATTGTAATCGGATTGCTTTTACCCTTTGTTTTTGTCGGTTTAACTGATGTTTTTGACTATGATGCCGGTTGGAACTGGGTCACATTTGACTATACGGGATTTTGGACCGCTGAGGGCTTTGTTCGAAATCTGATGTATAATGGCTGGCACCCGGTGGTGCCCTGGTTGAGTTTTCTGGTATTTGGCATGCTCATTTCACGAATGGATCTTTATGCATCGCGCACGCAGAACCGGCTGGTTTTCGGAGGCGCAATCACACTGGGAATTGCCTATGCCTTGTCGTTCCTTTTTACTCCGTTTCTTGTGGGAGAAGAAGTGATGTTGGCAAGCGTTTCGCCAATACCGCCATTTCCGCTTTACATGGTGGCCGGGGTCGGGGCGGCCGCTCTGGTTATCGGGGGTTGCCTAAAGCTGTTTCGGCGTGAGCCCAATATGTTTGGTATGCCCTTTATCATCACCGGAAAGCAGGCACTAACCCTTTATATTGCACATATTATTCTTGGAATGGGTTCGCTGGAATTTTTGGGGTTTCTTGGTGGCCAAAGTGCGGAATTTTCAATTTTTGCTTCAAGTTTGTTCATTCTTTTTGCGCTAGTGTACGCCGTGATTTGGGCGCGGTTTTTCAAAACCGGTCCAATTGAAGGATTGATGCGGCGTATTGCCGGGTAAACGGGTAGTTTTGGTCATGTCCAAACATGTGGCGATTTTGATGGGGGGCTGGTCGGTGGAGCGTGAAGTTTCATTGAATTCAGGTGCCTTTTTTGCTGAACATGCCAGGGCGGCAGGCTATCGCGTGAGTGAAATTGATGTGGGTCGGGATATTGGATCAAAGCTGGCTGAGTTAGGCCCCGATGTTGTCTTGAATGGCTTGCATGGTCGGTTTGGAGAAGACGGGACAATTCAGGGAATGCTGGAGGTGCTAGGCATCCCCTATACCCATTCCGGGGTTCTGGCATCGGCGCTGGCCATGGATAAACATCAGGCAAAAATTGTTTTAAAAGCTGCCGGGGTGCCGGTTACCCAGCATATTATTGCGCATCGGAGCGAGATTGCGCGTACTCATATCATGAAGCCCCCTTATGTGGTGAAGCCTGTTGCGGAGGGGTCGAGCGTTGGGATTTTCATTGTAAAAGGTGAAACAAGTCACCCACCCCAGGAAATTCTTGGAGCTGACTGGAAGGGGGGCGAGGAATTGATGGTGGAACGCTATATTCCGGGACGTGAGTTGACGTGTGCGATTATGGGGAATGTTGCTTTGGGGGTGACAGAAATTGTTACCGATCTGAATTTTTACAATTATGAGGCAAAATATGAGCATGGCGGGTCAGTACATGAACTGCCGGCAAAAGTTTCGCCAAAAATCTACGATGCTGTGCAGAAACTGTCACTAAAGGCTCATGAGGCTTTGGGATGTCGTGGCGTTTCAAGGGCTGATTTTCGCTACAATGACCTTGTCGGTCAAGGGGGTGAACTGGTGTGCCTTGAAGTCAATACACAGCCCGGAATGACGGCGACATCGCTGGTTCCTGAACTGGCGGAACATGCGGGGCATAGTTTTGAAGAGCTGGTGACCTGGATGGTGGAGGATGCAAGTTGCAACAGATAGACAATCACCTTAGTTCAAAAACAGATGCTCTGGCAGCAGTGACACCGGCAACTCAATTGCCGGTGAGCGTGGCTGTTGGAGCCAATCGTGCGCTTATTCAGATGAAGCGGGTCTGGGTTTTACACCGGCTTAATGTCATTCGAATTGGAGCCGCGTTGTTTTTGGCGTTGATTGTGTCGGTTGCATTTCAGGCACGCGGAGGCATTGCCCAGGTTGCGATGGGGGTCGGTGACGTTATGGCGGGGCGCTTTGCCAGTGCTGGTTTTGGAATTAATGAGATTGCAATCACCGGGCAGGCTTTGGCCAGGGAAAGTGAAATTGTTGCCGCATTGGGAATAGAACCTAACACCCATATTTTTAACTTTGATGTGGATGCGGCGCGCCTGCGGGTTTTGGAAATTCCGGCGATTTCAGAAGCGAGCATACGCAAGATTTATCCTGCGCGCCTTGTTGTTGAGGTGAGTGAGGTTACCCCTGTTGCGCGCTGGCGGGTAGATGGTGTGACATTCATTGTTGATGGGTCAGGTCGCCAGGTTGCGGATGCTACTGCGGCAGATGACAATTTGCCACTGGTGATCGGAGACGGGGCAGCGGATACTGCGTTAATGATTATTCGTGCGTTGGATCGGCGACCGGTTTTGAAGGATGGCCTGCTGGCGCTTAGTCGTATCGGGGAGCGGCGCTGGGATATGATTTATGATACCGGATTACGGATTCAATTGCCTGAAATTGGGTTGGGTCAGGCCCTTGCTCAATTGGAAGCCGCTCAGAATGAATATCGGCTTCTTGAAAGAGATCTGGTGTTGATTGATATGCGAGTAGCAGAATTTACAGCGTTGCGTCTGGCCACGCGTGATGAGTTGAGTGAACAATAGTTTAGAGATGAGTTGATGATTACAGATTCCATTACAGCAAGATTGCGTCCGGTTCAGCCGGGAAAAACCACTTTGGTTTCGGTGCTTGATATTGGTTCAACCAAGATCTGTTGTGTAGTTGCACGACTGGTGCCGCGGGCGGAAGGCAAGGCTCTTAAAGACCGTTCTCATGTGGTGGAAGTCATCGGGTTTGGATATGGTCCCTCCGAAGGGATAAAAAGCGGTGTTGTCAGTGATCTGGCTAAGGCGGAGCAGGCTATTCGTTCGGTTGTTGGAGCTGCAGAGCGTATGGCGGGTTTGACCGTTGAATCTGTTATTGTAAATGTGAGCGCGGGGCGCCTTGGTTCGGAAACATTTAGCGCTTCGGTATCCCTTGAGGGGACAGAAGTTGAGCGGGGGGACATTTCGCGAGTTCTCAAGGCCGTTAATGAGAGATCCGTGCGTAATGAACGCTCGATTATTCACGCATTGCCTATTGGTTTTTCACTTGATGGTCAGCGTGGAATAGATGAGCCGCTTGGCATGGTGGGTGACCAGTTTGGGGTCGATGTGGCGGTAATTTCTGCTGAAACGCTGGCCATGCGCAATATTGAGTTGGTTCTCAACAGGTGTCATTTGCAAATTGAAGCCTTGGTTGCCACGCCCTATGCCAGCGGGTTGGCCACTTTAGTGGATGACGAAACAAAACTTGGGGTGGCAGTTATTGATTTTGGTGGAGCCACGACCACCGTTTCAGTGTTTAGTGACGATCGGCTGGTTTATAGCGATGCAATTGCAATTGGCGGGCATCATTTGACGGTAGATATTGCGCGACACCTGTCGGTGAGCATTGAAGATGCGGAACGGCTTAAAACATATTATGGCAGTGTTTTGCCAGGGCAGAGCGATGAGCGTGACCTCATTTCTGTAACGCCGATTGGCTCGGATGGTGAAAGCGGGCAAGGGCAAATTCCAAGATCCCATCTGACACGTATTATTCGCCCCAGAGTTGAGGAAATTCTAAAAGCAATCGGGGACAGAATGCAGGCAACCGGAATGATGGATGTGTGCGGACGCCGGATTGTGTTGACCGGGGGGGGCAGTGAGCTGACCGGTTTACCCGAATTGGCACGCCGCCTGTTGGCGCGCAATGTGCGGGTGGGGCGTCCACTTGGTGTTGCCGGCCTGCCCCCACAGGCGCGCGGGGCGACATTTTCAACAATTGTGGGGATGCTGGTTTATCCACAAATTTGTCATCAGGAATATGTTGAGCCGGTGCATCGACATAAGCTAACCGGGACCGATGGGTATTTGCCTCGTGTTTCCAATTGGTTGCGCAGCAGCTTTTAGGATTTGATCCAATTGTCTGTGCAGGATTTTAACTTGACTTAGCGCAAGGAACTTCTTTGTTTGTTGAATAGTCTTTTTTTGTTACAATTTGAACGGGTTTTTGGGGATGAAGCCGAGTTTTGAGGATGAAACAAGGGGAATGGTGTGCGCACGTTGCCGGATAAAATTACTCAACTGACCTTACCTTCGGGGGCAAGTGTTGAGGTTGATGGTAATGGTTATCTGACTAACCCCGAGCAGTGGACACCTGAGTTTACCAGGTTTATGGCGGATCAGGAGAACATCGAACTGACGCCATTACATTATGAAGTGATTAATTTTATCCGCGAATCCGAGGCTGATCACGGGGTTATGCCCGATGTTCGCTTTGCGCTAAAGTTGCTGGCGAAACGGGATAAGCTGGATAAGGCCGGTTCCAAGGCGGCCCTGTATGCTTTATTTCCGTATGGTTATGTCGGGCAGGCCTGCAAAATAGCAGGCATGCGCCAGCCAAGGGCGTGGTCAACCGGCTAGTTTGTGGATGCTGGCGCTGATCTGTAGGTGTTGGGGGAGCTCAACGGGATATATAACAATCTCCGATGGTTTTTAATTTTGCAGTTGCGTTTCCCGCTTTGGTCCGTGTGAACTTCGCGCAAACGATGAGGGAGGGGCGTTTGATTATGCTTAACAGAGAATTAGCAAAATGTAGTATTTTTGCAATTTGCATAAAAGTTAAGACAAATTCGTAATTTGTTAGGGGGCAGTTAACGTTTTTGGCGGTAATTTGGGGCAAATCCGTACAGCGAGGCGTGAAATGAGCATCAATTTAACAATTCCCGATATTCAGGAACTAAAACCCCGGATCACCGTATTTGGTGTGGGCGGGGCAGGTGGCAACGCCGTAAACAATATGATTGTATCCGGCCTTGAAGGGGTGGACTTTGTTGTCGGTAATACCGATGCCCAGGCGCTTTCTTTGTCTAAAGCTGATCGTGTTATTCAATTGGGCGTTGGGGTCACCGAGGGACTTGGTGCCGGATCGCAGCCTGATGTGGGTAAAGCGGCGGCGGAAGAAAGTCTTGATGAAATCAATGACCACCTTTCAGGATCGCATATGGCATTTATTACTGCGGGCATGGGTGGTGGAACGGGTACGGGTGCAGCACCCGTTGTCGCACGTGCCGCACGTGAGGAGGGAATTTTGACAGTAGGTGTTGTTACCAAGCCGTTTCAGTTTGAGGGTGCGCGCCGGATGAATTTGGCGGAAGATGGCATTGATGAATTGCATCGGTATGTGGACACGCTTCTTGTTATTCCTAATCAGAATCTTTTCCGTGTTGCCAACGAAAAAACAACCTTTGCCGATGCGTTTGGTATGGCCGATCAAGTGCTTTATTCCGGTGTTGCCTGCATTACCGACCTGATGGTCAAAGATGGGCTGATTAACCTTGATTTTGCTGATGTACGTTCTGTTATGCGCGGTATGGGCAAGGCGATGATGGGGACCGGGGAAGCCAGTGGCGAA
>JAJRRJ010000220.1 GCA_024279575.1 Alphaproteobacteria bacterium
AAAGGTTATTTCAGGGGACGCCCTTGAGATTGACTATTGTGCGCTGGCAGAGGGGCCAACGCGTATCATTGCGAACCTGCCCTATAATATTGCAACGCCACTTTTAACCGGGTGGCTAGGTCACAAGAAGTTTGCACAAACTTTTGAGAGCCTCACTTTGATGTTTCAAAAAGAGGTAGGCCAACGCATATGCGCTGCGCCTTGTGACAAGGCATTTGGTCGACTTGGTGTTTTGTGCGGCTGGAAAACAGATGCCAATATTGCGTTTGATATCAACGCATCAGCGTTTACACCGCCGCCCAAAGTGACATCATCGCTGGTGCATCTGGTTCCCAAAAGTGATGCGCGCAAAGTGAAAGTTTCACTGGTTGAAGAGGTGACGCGGGCCGCCTTTGGGCAACGACGAAAGATGATCCGTCAAAGCCTGAAAGCTCTTGGCATCCCCGTTATTGACCTGTTGGAGGCGGTAAAACTATCGGGCACAGAACGGGCTGAAACATTGCCGGTTGATGTTTTTCTGGATATGGCTGAGCACCTGGGACAATTGCGAAATTCAACTTAAAGTACTGATTCAACTCAAAAATGTTAAAGTGAATCAATCTGGCTTTGTAACTCTTTGATAAATCCACTCAAATTGGTTTGGCGCGCACGCGAAATTTGTGCGGTTTTTAAGATATTTGTCACATCAGCGCTGGTTTTTTCAAGGTCATCATTGATCAGAACATAATCATATTCTGCCCAATGCTCCATTTCAACGCGTGCGTTTTGCAGGCGCCGATCTATCACCTCTTCGCTATCGAGCGCCCGCCCCTGAAGCCTGGATTTGAGTTCTGGAATAGAGGGGGGAAGCAAAAAAACGCTAACCAAATGATCGCGCCGTTTTTCATAAAGCTGTTGCGTCCCCTGATAATCGATATCAAATACGACGTCCTGACCGGCCTGAATTTTCTGATCAACGTCTGCCACCGGGGTGCCGTAAAAATTGGAGTGCACCTCTGCCCATTCAAGAAGATCTCCAGCATCGCGCATCCGGTCAAATGTTTTGGTTTTTACAAAATGATAGTCCTTGCCATCCACCTCCCCTTTACGCATGGGGCGGGTGGTAACGGAAACAGACATGGTCAGATTATCCTGTTCATCCAACAATCGCCGAGTGATCGAGGACTTCCCCGCGCCTGAGGGTGAGGCGATGACCAGCATAACGCCACGTCGTGTGAGGTTCATAGTGTCAACTCCAAACTGTACGCAAAAAGAATCTTTGGCGCACCTTATCCTAGCAGTTCACAAATATGAACACGAACATCTATTCGATGTTTGCCACCTGTTCGCGCAACTGGTCGATGGTGGATTTTAGATCCAGTCCGATATTGGTCAGTTCCACCGAATGACTTTTGGAGCAAAGGGTGTTGGCCTCCCGATTGAACTCCTGAGAAAGAAAGTCAAGTTTTCGCCCCACCGGACCACCGTTTGCAATTAACGAGCGGGCGGCATCGATGTGGGAATAAAGGCGATCAATTTCTTCGCGAATATCTGCTTTGGTAGCCAGCAAAAGTGCTTCCTGATGCAAGCGCTCTTCGGAAAGCGTTGTCGCGGTATCATTGAGTTCTGCCAGTTGGCGTGAAATCCGGGATACAAACACTTCGCGCTGACGCGAGGGATGAGCATGGGCCGCATTGGTAAGGTTTTCAATTTCATTGATGCGGGCGCAGATTGTATCGGACAGTCGCGCACCCTCCTGCTGCCGTGCCTCCAACAAATCATCAATGCAGGATTCTATCTGAGCGATTATGGCAACTTGCAGTTTTTCTTCTGCCTCGGGGTTCATTGGCGCTTCGCGTGTTTCCACAACCCCTTTTATGGACAAAATGCCATCAAGGCGCGGACGGTCAGCTTCAATTTTTCCAGATAACGCATCAATGGCATCAAGAACTGCCCCAAGCGCCTGCTGATTGATAACCAGTTCGGCGCCCCCCACATCGCGCTGAAGCGTAATGGTGCAGGAAATGGACCCACGCGTAAGCCGATCCCCCAGCATGCGCCGGATTTGAGGCTCCAATGCATCAAGGCCCTGACCAAGTCGGAGGCGAATATCAAGACCGCGCGAATTTACGGATTTTATTTCACACTGTACATTTGCACCGTCAAAAGAAATTGTTGATCTTGAATAGCCAGTCATACTGGCAAGCTTCTTCGTAGGGGAAAGCATTTTTTTTGTACTCATTTCCTGTCTTGCCCCGTTACACAATCAAAATTGCCATTCCCATGAATATGGCAATTCTTACTCTCTTTAGTTTCAGTCCACCTAGTTATCAGATGAAGCAGCTTGTTCCGCCTGAAGCGCATCGCGCGCTGCGGCAGCTTCTGCCTCTGCCTCGGCTTCTGCCGCGGCTTGTGCTCTTTCTCGTTCAATTACACGCCATCGCGCCACATTTTCCTGATGATCGGCGTAAGTCACGGCGAAAACATGGCCACCAGTGCCATCTGCAACAAAAAATATTGCATCAGTGACAGCCGGGTTGGCAACAGCCTTCAATGCCTCAATGCCCGGATTGGCAATCGGGCCAGGGGGAAGGCCGTCAATCTGGTAGGTATTGTAGGGGGTTTGTTCGTCAATTTCAGAGCGTCGCAACCCCCGGCCAAGGGGCCCTTCACCGTTTGTTATTCCATAAATGATTGTTGGATCCGATTGCAGACGCATGCCTTTGTTCAGGCGATTAATAAAAACCGCAGCCACTTCGGGCCTTTCTTTTGCCACACCGGTTTCTTTTTCCACAATAGAGGCCAGAATAATCATTTCTTCCGGTGTTGAAATGGGCAGGTCCTGGGCGCGCCCGGCCCAAATCTGGGCAACAAGCTCGTCCTGAGTTGCCGCCATGCGTTCAACAATACTCTGACGATCCGCCCCACGCTCAAAACTGTATGTATTGGGAAGCAAAGACCCCTCGGTAGGCACTTCGGTAA
>JAJRRJ010000221.1 GCA_024279575.1 Alphaproteobacteria bacterium
CGCCTGCCCCCGCCAATGCGAATGCCGTTGCATAGGCGCTATCATGGGTTGTCGCCACAACGGGGCGATTGCCCACTTTTACCCCAAAGCGTAACAAATAGGCTTTTGCCGCACCAGCCAGCATTATACCGGGACGATCATTTCCCGAAAACACCAGTGGACGTTCGATAGCCCCGGTAGCCAATACTACTTTTTTGGCCCTCACTTTCCACAAACGTTCACGCGGCAACCCATTTGGTACAGAGGGCAAATGATCACTCAAGCGCTGGCATAATCCTAAAAGATTTTGCTCATAATAGCCAAAACCAGTGGTTCGGGGCAAAAGGATCACATTTTTGCGTTGGCGCAGAATTTCCAATTTCTGCGCCAGCCAGTCCCAGGCCAGCAGGTTTTCGATCATGGTCTGGGGACCGCCCAACAGGTCACCGCCAAATTCATTTTGTTCATCGCATAGAATAACCCGCTTGTTCCCGCTGGAGGCATTCAAAGCCGCGACAATTCCTGCCGGTCCACCCCCCACAACAAGCACATCACAATGGGCAAAACAACTCGCATAACTGTCCGGGTCAGGGGTAGTTGGCGCATCCCCCAGTCCGGCACTTTTTCGAATAAGCGGCTCATATATTTTCTGCCAGAAAGAGCGGGGCCACATGAATGTTTTATAATAAAAACCGGCGGAAAATATCGGGCCGCCAAGGCGGGTCAATTCTCCAATATCCCACTTTAACGAAGGCCAGCAATGCTGACTTTTTGCGGCTAACCCCTCCACAAGTTCCAGTGTTGTGGCGCGCGTGTTTGGTTCAAAGCGGCCCCACCCCCTGTCAACCCCCACAAGGGCACACGGTTCTTCATTTCCAGCGGACATAATACCGCGTGGCCGATGATATTTATAGGATCGCCCAACAAAATGCACTCCACTGGCAAGCAGAGCCGAGGCCAGCGTATCCCCTTCAAAACCGGAATATGAAATGCCGTTAAAAGAAAACTTCACGGGCTTGTCCCGGTCAATTCGCCCACCGTTTTTACTGCGAAGCTCAATCATGTGGAAAATTCAGGCTTTGGCAACCCGGCCCGGTAAGTGGTCAAAAATCTGTCATTGGTTGTATCGCGTGCCGCATTGAAAAACCGCGCGCACCCGTGAATATGATACCAGCGCTCAAAATGCACACCTTTGGTGTTGGTACGCAAATAAAGAAACTTTTCCCATTCCGCATCGGTTGCACCATCGGGCTTTTCCAAATGTGCCTCCCCGAAACAGGTGAATTCAATTTCGGCGCGCTCCTGTCTGCAATAGGGACATTTTATCAGCAACATCTGTTTACTCCTAATGGGCCACGGCGGCGGCGGCGGCTTCATCAATCAGACGTCCGGTTTGAAAGCGCTTCAAAGTAAATGGCGCATTTATATCATGGGGAGCGTCGCGGGCAATTGTATGGGCCAGAAGATGGCCAGCCCCCGGTGTTGCCTTAAAGCCACCTGTGCCCCAACCGGTATTCAAATAAAGGCCCGGCACTGGCGTTTTGCCCAATATGGGGGAGCGGTCTGGCGTTACATCCACGCACCCCCCCCAGTTCCTGAGCATTTTCAAACGGGTGAAAATCGGGAACATCTCACAGATTGCGGCCAGCGTATGTTCCACCGTATGCAGGGGCCCGCGTTGGGTATAGGAAATATATTGTTCGGTCCCCGCCCCGATTACCAGTTCCCCTTTAGCCGACTGGGATATATAGGCATGCACGGTATTGGAGGCCACAAGGCAGGGGAAAACCGGGGCGATGGGTTCTGACACAAGCGCCTGGAGGGTAAAGCTTTCAAGGGGCATGTTTACGCCCACCATCTGCATCAGGGCACCCGAACCGGCAGCGGCAGAAATAGCAATTTTTTTAGCGTCGATTGTCCCCCGGGTGGTTTGCACCCCACAAACTGACCCATCAATATTACGGTTGATGCCTGTCACTTCGCAGTTTTCAATCAGGTGAACCCCACGGGCTGAAGCGGCACGTGCATACCCCCAGGCGACCCCGTCATGGCGCGCGGTGCCAGCCCGTCTCTGAAGCGCTGCGCCCAAAACAGGATAGCGGGCACGCGCCGAAATATTAAGAGGCGGGCAGAACTCCTTGGCCTGTTCCGCACTTAGCCATTCATTGTCAATTCCATTTGCCCGGTTGGCATGCACATGGCGCTTGGAACTTGCAACTTCATGGGCCGAATGGGCGAGCATCATCACCCCGCGCTGGGAAAACATCAGATTGTAATTGAGCTCCTGGGACAGACCTTCCCACAGTTTGAGGGCGTGATCGTAGAGTTTGGCGCTTTCATCATAGAGATAATTGGAGCGAATAACGGTGGTATTGCGGGCGGTGTTCCCCCCCCCAAGCCAGCCTTTTTCCAGCACCGCCACATTGGTGATATTGTGCTCTTTGGCTAAATAATAGGCAGCTGCCAGCCCATGCCCCCCGGCGCCGATGATAATCACATCATAGGACTTTTCAGGTTCAGGCTTTTCCCATTGCTGATCCCACAGGCGATCTTTGTTCAAGCCATTGGTTATCAGCGAGGAAAGGGAAAAACGTGTCATGGTGAATTGCCTAATTCCCCGCCAGCGACGCCCTGGCCCCGGCAGCGGCGGCAAGCGCGCGGAACAATTCAATGGTTTCGCGCTTGATGCCATTGCCCGATTGTCCCGGCTCCCTGAATTTACGATTGGCGGACGTTTTTACGATCACCACGTCTTGGGCCAGGTTCACATAGATATATTGTCCATAAATCCCGACGGCAAAAAACTCTGTGGTTGACCCTGTGGGGATCCACCATTGATAGCCATAACCAAATTGTGTCCCTTCATTGGCCGGGGACGGTGCGCTTGATACGGTAGAGGCGCGCACCCACTCAGCGGGAATAACCTGCTCTGAGCGCCATTTTCCTTCATTGGCAAACAACAGACCAAAGCGGGCATAATCGCGGGTTGTAATATTGAGACCACCAAGAGCAAAGGCAACCCCGTAGCCATCGGTGATATAATAGGCGTCGGCTTGGGGGCTTAGCTTTGCCCAGAGGTTTTCTTCAAACAATTGATGCAGTGACTTCCCCGTGGCGGCTCGTAATACCATGGAAAGTACGTGCGTATCGATAGAGACATACTGATGTCGCGTGCCCGGGGGTGCGATGGTGTTTTTGATCCGGGTGGCAAATTCATCCATGGATCCTCCAAGGGCCAACACCCGTCCCATTTTGTTTATATCGGAATCAAAATCCAGATAATCCTCATCAAACTGCACGCCTGAAGCCATGTTCAGTACATTACGGATCAATACCCCCTCATAGGCTGAGCCAATGAGTGCGGGTACATATTTAGTAACAGGATCATCAAGGGAAGCAATTTTTCCTTCACTTACAGCAATTCCAAACAATGCAGAGAGAAATGACTTGGCCACCGACCACGAAATACGCTTGTCATCGGGTTTAGTTCCCAGATAATATTGTTCAAAGAAAATCTTATCATCGGCTACCACCATCAAAGAGGTGGTTTTGGTCTGCTGTAAGAATTGTGCGACGGAAACCATTTCACCAAACAAATCAAACTGTTCGGGCAATTCCCCAAGACCTTCCTCCCAGGGCACTGTTACCTCGCTGGTTCTAGCCAAATCTCTGGTGAGAAATTTAGAATCCATTGACGAGAAATTTTCAACAATCTGTTCCTGTTTGAACAGACCGACCACCGCATATAGACGCACCAGCCGTTCCCGGTTTATCAGGGCAACGATCAAGGCGATTATCAAAAAGCCCAACAATACCCAACCAATAATTTTCAGAAATTTTTTCATTGCCAGGCCCAATCAAATACAGTTACGCGAGTGAACCAAACCCATGATGAAATGTCCAGCATTGGTCAGTTTTCAACAGGTTCATTGTCTGAAAAAACCACCTCATCAACATAGAGCAGGGCGCCAACATCCCTGGGATTGGCGGTAATACCCACCCCCAGACGGGTTAAAACCGTATCAGACATGGGTAGGGTCTGACCATTGGCACGGATAACAAGCTCTCCATCAAGCCAAAGTTCTGCGACACCTTCTTGTGTATGGGAAAGTTTATTTACACCCTCAAAGCCTTCTGAAAAATCTGTAATAACGGGACAGTCCTCTGAGCTATCAGGTATAACCCGATATATAATGCCGTCCTGTTCACGATAGTGTTTTGAAATATATCCAGGCTCATATAGTTCCATTACAAATCGGGAGCGCCCGCTTTTTTCGTCAATTTCGTATGCGGACCCCTCCACAATCACATATTTCCGGTTCTCAAAGATGAAGTCAGCCGAAGCGGAGGCAATCAACTCCTCGGTATTTTCCCGGTCCGTTTGTCCATAAACATCAAACTGGAAAAATGTCAGGGCCAGCAAAGCGCACGCTGGCACCATAAGCGCTTTAATAGATCCCTACCTGTTTTTCATTTCAAGCAATGCAATTTTTTCAACTTTTAAAATAGCAGGCTCCACATACTGTTTAATTCCTAATCCGGTTACAAAAAAGGCGGGGCTTTTTGTGCCCCGCCTCCAGTGTAATTTACCAAACTTAAGCGATTAGTCAGCTAAAGCCAGATCAGTGATCGCATGGGTCCATGCACCTTCCGGCGCCATGGTAATCACGGGATCTGAGCCACCACCCATCAGGGTTGCAACTGTGCGCTCATAATCAGCCACATCAA
>JAJRRJ010000222.1 GCA_024279575.1 Alphaproteobacteria bacterium
CCCGTGGTATATCCGCCTGTTTTTTTTCAAACAAAAAAGAACCTATGGGAAGGTTTTGGAACCGGGTTTGTTGTGGGCGCGCTCACCAAAAGTGTTTATTGGTGTCGCTTTGCTTTATGGGGCTTTGAATCGAAAACGCTCACCCATAAGCCCCGCTCTTCGCTCGCTGGTGACGGTGCGGGTTTCGCAAATAAATCATTGTGAGTTTTGCGTAGATATAAATGCTGCAACTTTAATAAAACGTGGTGTGAGCGAAGAAAAAGTTCTCAAGCTTTCCAATTGGCGAAACGACGTGGGTTTTGAGCCTGTTGAACGTTTGGCGCTGGAACTGTGTGAAGCCATGACTTTTTCAGATCAAGAGGTTGAGGGGGAGTTGATGGCGAAGTTAAGGGCGCATTTTGATGATGATGGGTTGAGTGAGCTTTGTGGGCTTATTGCGTTTCAGAATATGTCCTCAAAGTACAATGCCGCCCTCAACATTCCTGCACAGGGGTTTTGCCGTGTGCCAGGCGTGGCCATTGAAACAGAACAGTCCTGAGGCGGGCTAAAGGGGCCAGATGTTTTTGTCCTTCAAAATTGTTTTGGCCGCATTGTGGCCCGGTGCGCCGGTGACGCCGCCACCTGGATGGGTACCTGATCCGCACATATATATGCCTTTGATCGGGGAACGGTAGGCACCATATCCAAGAACCGGACGGGCGGAAAACAATTGATCAAGGCTCATGCGTCCATGAAATATATCACCGCCGATTAGCGCAAGCTTTTGTTCCAGGTCCCAGGGGGAAAGCACCTGCATGCCAAGGATGGAGGCGGCAAAACCAGGGGCGTGTTTCTCAACTGTTGCAATTATATGATCGGCAGCTTTTTGGCGTTGGTCCGGCCAATTTTTCCCTGCCGGAAGGGTATAGGAAAATTGCTGACAAAACAGGGATGCAACATGCTGGCCTTTTGGGGCCAAAGTACTATCCACGAACGAGGGGATGAGCATTTCAACAATGGGGTCATCAGACCAGCCCTTGTTCCGGGCGCTTGCCCATGCCTCGTGCATGTAGTTGAGCGTCGGCGCGATGATAATTCCTCCCCCCAGATAGGCCTGATTTTGTGGGGCGTTGGTAAATTCGGGTAATTTATCAAGGGCAACATTCATACGGAATGTGCCGGAGTGGGATTTGTAATTCCTGATACTTCTGATGAAATCAGGGGGCAGGTTTTGATCCTTTAACAGGTCTTCATAGAGAATTTTGGGGTGTACGCTGGCGGCAATAACGGGCGCGCAAAAAATGGCCGTATCCGTATGGACCTGTTTTTGTCTGCCCTTATCAGAGGTGATTTTTAATACCGGGTTGTTGGTGAAGATTTCTACACCTGTTTGCAGGCAGGCCTTTGCCATGCTTTGGGTAATGGCGCCCATGCCCCCGATGGCGTGGCCCCAGGCTCCTTTCACATTGTTGGTTTCGCCAAACACATGATGGAGTAGAACATAGGCAGACCCGGGCTCCTCGGGGGAGGCGAAGTGACCCACAATGGCATCAAAGCCAAACAGGGCTTTTACGGTTTCGTTTTCAAAATACTGGTCAAGGATTTCACTTGCGGACCGGGTGAAAAATGCCAGCATATTGCGTTGGGCATCAAGGGGCAGTTTGTTCAGTATCCCCGCTGTTTTAAGCAGGGCAAGCAGATCAGCAATTCCGCCCCCTGCGTTGGGGGGCGTGACTAAAAGCAATTGGCGCACGCATTCAACAATTTTTTCTAAGGCCGCTTCGTATTTTGGAAGATTTTGAGCGTCTTTTGTGGAGTGTCGGGCAATTTCGCGGGCAGTCAGTCCGTTGCGCCCTGCCAACATATACCCGTTTTCCAGGGGGAGATAATTATCTATTTTGCGTAAGATAATCTCAAGACCATGGGTGTTGAGGTCCATATCAGAGATAATTTCTGGTTGCAGAAGCGAGACCGTGTACGCAGCCACAGAGTTGGAAAATCCGGGATGAAATTCTTCGGTGATGGCTGCGCCACCAACAATTTTTGAACGCTCTACCACACAGGTTTTCAGGCCCGCCTTTGCCAGATAAAAAGCGCAGACAAGCCCGTTGTGTCCGCCGCCAACAATTATGGCATCATAGTTTTTTTGCTCTGGCACAGGTATCTGTCTCTGAGTGCATCGATATTGATGCACTCTTTTAGATCACAGATATTGGCGTGCCAGAAGCAAAATCTGGTTTTGTCCTAAACGACGGTGAATTGTCCCATCATGCCAGCATCTTCGTGTTCCAGAATATGGCAGTGATACATGTAGGGAACTTTTTCATCTGTATAGTGCTTGAAACTGATCAGGATACGGGCGCTTCTGCCGGGAAGCACCAGAACTGTGTCTTTAAGGCCATCTTCATGGGGTTCGGGGGGGCGGCCATCGCGGTCCAGAATTCTGAACTGGGTATTGTGGATATGGAAGGGGTGGGCCATGCGCGAGAGATTGCGGATTTCCCAGATTTCAACGCTGTCTTTTTTGATGGTGTGATTAATGACTTTCATATCCATCTGTTCACCGTTGATTGTAAAACCACCACCCATGCCCATGCCCATCATGCCGCGCATATCAAGATCAAACCGGCGGGTATTTTGAGCAGTCTCAGCCATCAGAGCGGGGAGCGTGGCCAGAGTATTAGAGATTGGTTTGGACATTGTGGAATTGGGGGAGGGGCGCAATTCAAGGAATGAAAATTCCGGGCTGACTTCGCTTTGGGAAAGACGTACGAAATGGGTCAGGGTAACATTTTTACCATCCGAGAGATCAACAATGATTTCTGCGCGCTCTCCTGGCCCCATGGATATCAACTGGACATCAACCGGCGCTGCGAGCAATCCGCCGTCGGTGGCAATTTTTTTGAAAAAACGGCCATCGGAAAAACCCATGGAATAGATGGTGCCGTTGGAGGCGTTGAGCAGACGCAGGCGTACCAGAGATGTTGTTGTTTCAAAATAGGCACCAATGGTGCCATTGACCATGGGGGTATCGCCGGTCATTCCCATCATATTGTCGTGCATGGAGGGGGCGTAGGGCATTGTGCCATCCTGAAGGAAGCGCCGATCCTGCAAAGCGATGGGAAGATCATCCACGCCGTAGGTGTTGGGCAGGTCCAGCGTTTGGGATTGCTCGTCGTCAACAATAATCATGCCGGCAAGGCCAGCCCATACATGCTCGGCGGTTTTGCCCATCAGGTGGGAATGATACCACATGGTGGATGCCTTTTCGACAACCTTGAATTGTGGGGACCATGTGGCGCCAGGCCTGATGACCTGATGGGGTCCCCCATCAGCAATGGCGGGAAGATTGAACCCATGCCAGTGCAAAGTGGCGTCTTCATTTATGGAATTAGTCACATTAATGCGGATGTCTTCGTTTTCACGCATCCGCAAAACGGGGCCCAGATAGGAGCCGTTGATGCCCATGGTGGGGGTTTGCAGCCCACCAAAAAATTCAGTTTTCCCATGTTGAATATCAAGGTCATAGACGCGGGTGTTGTTTTCAATTTTCCCTAAATCAAGGGGAGGGATTTTAAGGGGGTTGGATCCTTGAACATGACCGGCAGCCAGTGGGCCACGGCCAAAAACCATTGCAGTGGTGGTTGCGGCAACACCGACAGCTGCGGTTCCTAACAGGAGCTTGCGTCGAGAAAAACCGGTTACAGAGCTAGACATATTTTTAGACCTTTGGTTTGAGGGCTTTTTGCATTCTGATCCAAAGATCAATAATCCCGTTATTAATATTGTATTAGTAACTACTGATATGGCAATTGCGGCAACAATCTGGCGAAAATGTTACGGTTTGGTAAGGATGGATTTGATGTTTTCTATCGGTACAGTAAATTTGAATTCGATTTGAACATATGATCATTATCATACGCAGAAGCCGAATTAACTCAACTTTATGTGTTCTGACGTGCAAAGTTACATTTTTCTACATCGGCCATATGATTAATATCATGGGGACTGCAACGGCGGTGACAATGATTTCGAGTGGTAATCCCATGCGCCAATAGTCGCCAAATTTGTAGCCGCCCGGCCCCAATATCAGCATGTTGTTTTTATGCCCGATCGGGGTGAGGAAAGCACAGCTCGCACCGATAGCCACCGCCATTAAAAACGGGTCCGGGTTGGTGCCAAGGGTATGGGCCAACTGGATGGAAATAGGGGCGGCGATGATGGTGGTGGCGGTATTATTCAGCACGTCGGAAAGGGACATGGTGGTGATCAGGATCACAGCCAATGCGACCCATCCGGGTAAACCATCGGTTGCAGCGGCAAGCCAGCCGGCGATTAAGTGGGTGCCTCCAGTTGAATCAAGGGCGGCCCCAAGGGGGATCATTGAGCCAAGCAGGACAATTACCGGCCACTCAACACTGTCATAAAGTTCGCGAAGAGGCAGGATATCAAACAGGACAAGGCCGATTGCGGTGAGGGCCAACGCAATGGGCAGGGGGATGACGCCAAAGGCTCCAAGGCCAATGGCGGCGGCAAACATACCAATTGCGCCCCAGGCTTTGTCATGGCGGGTGACATTGAGATTGCGATCCGCCAAAGGCAGGGTGCCAAGTCGGCCAAACACATCCTTCATGGCCTCGGCGTTTCCGAGTAAAAGCAAAATGTCACCGGACTGGAGTTTGGTGCGTCGAACACGGGTTCTAAGGGTTTTGCCCATGCGGGAGAGACCGATCAGGGTTACGCCATGGGCGCGCAGCATCTGAATATCGTTTGCGGTACGCCCGATTAGGCGGCTGTCGCGGGTGATAACGGCTTCAGCCAGAGTTTGATCCGAGGAGAGTTCTGCAATCTGGCCTGCCTTACCCTGAAATTTGATTTTCATGGCGCCGGAAAGTGCATTGAGGGCGTCCGCATCCCCTTGAATAATGAGTATGTCTTTTGCGGAAATTTCCGCCATGCGTGCCCGGCCCGCCATCCGATGGCCGTTGCGCACCAGTCCCATAATCATGCAATCGTTTTCTTCCGCCAGTTCATCCAGATCACGCACCTTTTGCCCAATGATTTTTGCGTCTTCCGGCACCACCAGCTCGGCCACATAATCCTCAATGCTTACCAGTTCTTCCATGGGGCTTTGCTGGGTTTTGTGATCAGGGATCATGCGCCATCCCACAAGGGCAATGAAGGCCAGCCCGACCAGGGCGACAGCCAGCCCCACCGGGGCAAAGTCAAACATGGCAAAGGGTTCGCCCAATGCTTCATTTCGATAGGAGGCAATGATGATATTCGGGGGGGTGCCGATCAGGGTTACCATGCCGCCAAGTATGGTGGCAAAGGACAGGGGCATCAGTGAACGTGAGGGGGAACGCCCAGCCTGACGGGCGGCCTGAATATCGACCGGCATGAGCAGAGCCAGTGCGGCAACATTGTTCATAAAGGCGGATAAAGTTCCCCCGATTACCCCCATCAGGGTGATGTGGGCGGCGAGGGAGCGGGTGCGGTCTATGGCCATTCTGGTAATCAGATCAACGGCCCCTGAGCGCATGAGACCGGCGGAAATTACTAAAACAAGGGCCACGATAATTGTGGCCTCATGACCAAAACCGGCAAAGGCGTCATGGGCGGGAACAACACCGAGAATAACACCGGCAACAAGGGCGCTAAAGGCGACCAGATCATAGCGCCAGCGCCCCCAAAGCAGGCCAACAAGTACAAAGCCGATGAGGGAAAATAAAATAATTTGAGGGCCGGTCAATGGGCTGTTCCTTGAGGTTTTCAATCAGAATAAATATGTTGGGGCAGTTGGTGCGTTGTGGCAAGGGGCCTGGATCAGAAAACAGGGGAATTGGAGCGCCTGGGGCTTTGCGCACTAAAAAGGGCGGGAAAGGTCCCGCCCAGTCGCTTGGAGATCAAGAGGTCGGAACATCAAGTGCCGTTACCCTATTTGCTGATATTTGCCCCAAATTCATGAAAAAATTGAATGGGAAGCCGATAAAACTTTAGTTAAATTTTGATCTATAGTTTTCCGTGACAATGCTTGAACTTCTTACCTGAGCCACAGGGGCATTGTTGATTGCGTCGTGTTGTGCGCATGACCTCATCGGGGAGGGGCGCAAGGGGGGCTTCATCCGGAGTCTGGTCCAGGGACAGGGGGTCGCCAAACTGTTGTTGCTGTTCCGGGGGGGTGACCTGGATATTGACATGGGCCAGCTGGGTGGTCACCAGCTCGCGCATATTGTCCAGAAGTTTTTCGAACAGTTCGTAGGATTCCTGTTTATACTCGTTTAACGGGTCGCGCTGGGCAAGGCCGCGCCAACCCACAACTTTTTGCAGGTGATCCAGTGTCACCAGATGTTCCCGCCACAGGCCGTCAACGGAATTGAGCAAAATCTGGCGTTCCACCTGGCGCATGATTTCAGGGCCATATTGGGCGGATTTTGCAGCGATCACCGCATCGGCGGCATTGGCCAGACGTTCCTGAACTTTTTCAATGTCAATGCCCTCTTCTTCGGCCCATTCGCTCACCGGAACCTCAATATTCAGATAGGTTTTTGCCGCTTCAGCAAGCTGTTCAGTATTCCATTGTTCGGGGTAGGAGCGGGGGGGGATGGCTTTGTTAATAATGGTGTCAATAACATCGCGGCGCATATCAGCTATGGTGTCAGAGACATTTTCATCGTCCATCAAATCAAGGCGCTGTTCAAATATTACCTTGCGCTGATCGTTCATCACATCATCATATTTCAGGATATTTTTACGGATATCAAAGTTGCGCGCCTCCACCTTGCCCTGTGCCCGTTCAATGGCTTTTGTCACCCATGGGTGGGTAATGCTTTCGCCTTTTTCCAGGCCCAGTTTTTCCAGCATTGAATCCATACGCTCGATGGGGAAAATGCGCATCAGGTCATCTTGCAAAGACAAGAAAAACTTGGAGTGACCGGCATCCCCCTGACGACCTGAACGTCCACGCAACTGATTATCAATGCGACGACTTTCGTGGCGTTCTGTACCAACAACGTAAAGGCCGCCAGCCTTAAGGGCTATTTCCTTGCCCTCAGCGATTTCAGCGTCAATTTCGGCGATTTTTTTGGCTGCTGCCTTTTCCTCAAGTCCTTCAGTTTCAGCGGCAATGCGCAGCTCGCGGTTGCCCCCCAGCTGAATATCTGTTCCACGACCCGCCATGTTGGTGGCGATGGTTACAGCACCGGGTGCGCCCGCTTCCCCAATGATCTGGGCTTCTTGTTCATGGTGACGGGCGTTGAGAACTTTGATGTTTTTAACGCCGACCTTTTTTAACTCTTTTGCGAGAATTTCAGATTTTTCAATTGAAGTTGTACCGACAAGAATGGGCTGCTTGCGGGTCTGGCAGTCTTTGACCAGCTCTGCGATGGCAACAAATTTTTCGTCTACGGTACGGAAAATGGCATCATCCTCATCAACGCGCCCCACATCCATATTGGTGGGAATGGAGACAACTTCGAGTTTATAAATATCAGCAAATTCTGCCGCTTCAGTATCTGCGGTGCCGGTCATACCGCCGAGCTTGTTATACAGGCGGAAATAGTTCTGGAAGGTAATGGAGGCCATGGTCTGGTTTTCAGCCTGGATGGCCACACCTTCTTTGGCTTCAAGGGCCTGATGCAAGCCATCAGAATAGCGGCGACCCGGCATCATGCGGCCGGTAAATTCGTCGATGATCACCACCTGATTGTCTTTGACGATATAGTCCTTGTCGCGAGTAAAAATCTTGTGGGCACGCAGGGCATTGTTCAAGTGGTGAACCGTAGAAACATTTTCGGCATCAAACAGGTTGCCCCCTTTGATCATGTCATCATCAAGAAGAAGCTTTTCAAATTTTTCCAGACCTTCATCTGTAAAGGTTGCGGCACGGGTTTTTTCGTCCAACTCAAAATCTTCATCCTCAACATGGACCATGTATTTATCCATGGCGATATAATGTTCGGAGCGATCTTCTGCGGGGCCTGAAATGATCAGGGGGGTGCGGGCTTCATCAATAAGAATGGAATCCACTTCGTCAACAATTGCGAAATTATGGCCGCGCTGAACCATCTGGGCGCGGGTATGTTTCATATTGTCGCGCAGATAGTCAAAGCCAAATTCATTGTTGGTGCCATAGGTAACATCGGCGGCGTAGGCGGCGGCGCGTTGTTCATCGCTCATATTGTGCACAATGGTGCCAACGCTCAGCCCCAAAAATTCGTAAACCTGTCCCATCCATGCGGCGTCGCGCTGGGCGAGATAGTCATTGACGGTGACCACATGAACACCCTTGCCTTCAAGGGAATTGAGGTAAACTGCAAGGGTCGCCGCAAGAGTTTTACCTTCGCCAGTGCGCATTTCAGCAATGGCATTGTCGTTAAGAACCATGCCGCCAAGAAGCTGAACATCAAAGTGGCGTTGGCCAAGGGAGCGTTTGGAGGCTTCGCGCACGGTAGCAAATGCGGGAACCAGCAAATCCTTCAGTTTGGCTCCTTCTGCGATCCGGGCGCGAAATTCAAAGGTGCGCGCCTTGATTTCACTATCCGAGAGTTTTTCGAGTTCGGCTTCCAGCGCATTGATTTTTTCAACCTGGGGCTGGTAGGCCTTGATGCGGCGATCATTGACAGAACCAAAAAGTTTACGGGCAAACGCGGCGACAACCATTTTACAAGACTTCCCTTAGCGAAAATTCGATATACTTAAGATGGGGGGCGTAAAAGCCCCGTTAAACACAAACATTTGATTGATGTGACAATTTCAATTCAAACATGTTGGAATGCGCGCCAGATGTAAGAGTGGTATGGTGTCTTGTCAACGCCATCAAAATGGTCCAAACCAGAGCGCCTGAATTTAGTTTGGCGAAACATGGGAAATCAGAGGGAATAAAAGATGCTTTTTGCAGGAAAACGAATGGTAAGCAGGCTGGCAACCAGCGCGATGGTTTTGGGCATGTTTTTAGTGCCCCAGGTAGCTGTAGGGCAGACGGTTTTTGGTGAAAATGTTGCGGCGCTGGTGGATGGTGTGGAAATTACTGAAACCGAATTGGCATTTGCCGCTGAAGATCTGGCCAACGATATGCGCTCGATACCACCTGAAGAACATCGGGCTTTTTTGATCAGCGTGCTGATTGATATGAAGCTGATGGCGAACAAGGCGCGCGAGCAGAATTTGAACCAGAGTGTCGCATATATGGAACGGTTGCGTTATCTGGAGGAACGGGCGTTGCGCCGGGCCTATTTTACCCAACGTGTTGAAGGGGGAGTGGGGGAAGCGGAAGTGCGCGCTGCCTATCAGGAATTGATAACAGATCAGGCAGCCTCCCCGGAGTTGCGGGCGCGTCATATTCTGGTTGAAACAAAAGAAGAAGCGCAGGCAATTGTAGCTGAACTGGAGGGGGGAAGAGATTTTGCTGAAACTGCTCAGGAAAGATCGACCGGTCCCTCTGGTCCCAGCGGTGGTGATTTGGGATTTTTTGGCCGCGGGCGCATGGTGAAGGAATTTGAAGACGCGGCGTTTGAACTGGACGTAGGGCAGATATCACCACCGGTTCAAACCCAGTTTGGCTGGCATATCATCAAGGTTGAAGAAATGCGCCAGACACCGCCACCTCCCTTTGAGCAGGTGGCTGGTCAAATCCAGCAGCAGCTTATGCGCGAACAATATGATGTTGTCGTCAATGAGTTGAAAGACGGCGCGGTCATTGAAATCGCTGATCCTGCCATGGCGGCAGCCTATGGGGCCGCCACAGGCGGAAACTAGGCGAATTTAATGGGTCTTGATGTTTCACCACTTGCTCCGCAAAGCTTCCCAGAATTAGGTGAGGTTGCGGGGGTAAATCTGTTTGTCGGGGCAACCGGGGAGACCTATGGGGATCGCGTTAATGTTCTGCTGGCTCAGTTTGACTCCGGTACAATTGCGGCGGGGGTGTTTACGCAATCCAGATGTGCATCGGCACCGGTGGAATGGTGTCGTGTTGCTCTTGCACAGGCACATTGTCGTGCGCTGGTGGTCAATGCTGGAAACGCTAATGCGTTTTCCGGGAAACAGGGTGCGTTGGCCGTTGATTCTATTGCCAGCCATATTGCCAGGGAAACGGGCTGTGCGGCGGAAGAAATTATGCTGGCCTCTACCGGGGTGAGCGGGGAGCCACTCAACGCGCAGCCGGTGCTTGATGTGTTGAGTGCATTATCTGAGGGCGCGCGCGCAAAATATTTAGATGCGGCGGTGGCTATTGGGACCACTGATACGTTTGCCAAAGGGGCGCAGGCGGTATTTTTTGATGATGGGGCACAAGCAAATATCGTAGGAATTGCCAAAGGTTCGGGCATGATCCAGCCGGACATGGCGACCATGTTGAGTTTTATTTTTACCGATATGCCTATCACGAAACCTGTTTTGCAGAACCTTCTTGAGGCAGGTGTTCAAACCAGTTTTAACGCCATTACTGTTGATAGTGACACCTCGACTTCGGACACTTGTATGGTGTTCAGCACCGGGCAGGCAAAGGGGATTGCCCCTATTGTTTCAATGGATGATCCCCGGGTTGAGGCGTTTGGCAAGGCCCTTGGCGATGTTTTGTTCGATCTGGCGATGCAGGTGGTGCGCGATGGTGAGGGGGCAAGCAAGTTCATTGAGGTGGAGGTTACTGGAGCCGTCAGTGATGCCAGTGCAAAAACCGTTGCCCGGTCCATCGCAAATTCGCCATTGGTAAAAACGGCGATTGCCGGGGAAGATGCCAATTGGGGGCGCGTGGTGATGGCGGTCGGCAAAGCGGGGGAACCTGCCAATCGCGACCGGCTTTCAATTCGGTTTGGTGAATTGACTTTGGCTGAAAACGGGCTGCGCTCTCCCTCCTATAGCGAAGAGCTGGCCAGTGCCTATATGAAAAATTCCGAGCTGAAAATTTCTGTGGATCTGGGTATGGGGCAAGGGTGCGGCACAATTTATACATGCGACCTTACCCATGGGTATATTTCGATCAACGGGGATTATCGGAGCTAGACTAATGGCTAAGGTTATCCACTCTGAAAATATTTTCCAACTTGAAACGGGATTGCTGGCCAATCGGCCAAGCCTTGAAAGTGTAAATGATGGTAGCTGGGTCTGGCGGTTTTCCAATGGATTTACCAGACGCGCCAATTCACTTCAATCACTGGAGCGGAGCGATGATGCCGATTTTGAAAATCGCCTTAATATTCACTGGCAGCGTTCGCGCCAAAAAAATATTGATCCAGTGTTTCGGGTGACGCCGTTGACACCACCAGGGATTGTTGAGTTTTTGTTAGAAAATGGATTTGAGCGGCAGGGAAATACAAAAATAATGGCGCTTGATGCTTCTCTTGTACCGGA
>JAJRRJ010000223.1 GCA_024279575.1 Alphaproteobacteria bacterium
AATTGAGTATCCCTGCAAAGTGTCTGTGGTGCTGATTAACATCTTTTTCCCGCCGGTTTTATTGTAATTAAATAGTCATCCGGCCCGTCACTGCCAAGGTGTGCGGGGCAAAAAACTACAAATACAGGTTTTGCCTTGTGACATGGGATGCTTAATAGCTATAAGTGCGCCAGAAAAATGGGAAGAGGCCTTATATGCTGTTAGATGATCATGTTTATTTGGGAACCAGTACCAAAGCTGAATACCTGCCATTAAAATATGCCAATCGGCATGGCTTGATTACCGGTGCGACCGGCACCGGAAAAACAGTTAGCCTGCAGATTATGGCCGAAGGGTTTTCCCGCGCCGGGGTTCCCGTGTTTTGCGCCGATGTAAAAGGGGACCTGTCAGGGCTTGCCGTTAGTGGTACCCATAAGGACTTTTTAGCAGCCCGTGCCAGTGACATTGGCTTCAAAGATTACACATTTGAGAATTTCCCAACAATCTTCTGGGATTTGTTTGGCCGTCAGGGACATCCGATCCGCACCACGGTTTCAGAAATGGGACCATTATTGTTTTCCAGAATGCTTGATCTTAACCCCACGCAGGAAGGGGTGTTGAACATTGTTTTCAAAATAGCGGATGACGAAGGGCTTTTATTACTTGATCTGAAAGACCTGCGCGCTCTTTTGGTGCAGGTGGGGAAAAACAGAAAAGAAATTGCGCTCACATATGGTGGCGTTTACACAGCCTCAGTTGGTGCAATTCAGCGCTCTTTGCTGGTGCTTGAGCAACAAAGCGGCGATTTGTTTTTTGGTGAGCGGGCGCTGGATATCAGGGATTTGATGCGCACTGATCGTGATGGGCGTGGATATATTTCGGTTTTGGCGGCAGACGAGTTGATGATGTCGCCCCGACTTTATTCAACATTCCTGCTTTGGTTGCTCTCAGAGCTTTTTGAAGAGTTGCCTGAAGTTGGCAACCCGGACAAACCAAAGCTGGTGTTCTTTTTTGACGAGGCGCATCTGCTATTTGATGAGGCGCCCAAAATTTTACTGCAAAAAATTGAGCAGGTGGTAAAACTCGTGCGCTCAAAAGGCGTGGGCGTCTATTTTGTTACTCAGAACCCTGCAGACATGCCCGATGCAGTTTTGGCCCAGCTTGGCAATCGGGTACAGCACGCATTGCGTGCTTACACACCGCGCGAACAAAAGGCAGTGCGGGCGGCGGCTGATACATTCCGGCCAAACCCTGACTTTGATACCAAGGATGTCATTACGCAACTGGGTGTTGGGGAGGCTTTGGTTTCAACACTTGAGTCAAAAGGGGTGCCTTCGATTGTAGGGCGCACGATGATGCGTCCACCTTCATCACGCATGGGCCCTATTTCAAAGAAGGAGCGTACTCAAACCATAAGTAACAGCCCCGTTTTTGGCCTTTATGACGATGTGATTGACCGGGAATCTGCATTTGAAGTGTTGAAAAAGCGCGCACTCAGCAATCAGCAAAAAGAAGAAAAAGCCAGACCCACGCCCAGTAATAATCGCCGTTCAGGGCGCGTTTCTGTAACAGAAACCGCAGTAAAACAACTGGCGCGCACCCTTGCACGTTCCCTTGGAGATTCACTTGTGCGCGGAATACTTGGGAGTTTCAGACGTGGCCGCTAACCCCACTTTAGTGATTTTTGCATCCGATAAAGGCCCTGGCGATGCAACGCGGACCGGTATTATGTCTCAAACCGGAAGCTGGTTGGCAAAGCATGGGGCAAAACTGGTCTGTCTGGTGGAAAATGACGACATTCCGGTTCCCCTTTTAAAGAGTGCCTGTGCAAAGGGAGCGAAAATTGAGCTGATTGCCGATAAAGAGTATGCGTTGCCAGATGTGTTGCAAAGTATAACAACGCGCGTGATCCCGGATCGTGCTGAACGCCTTGCAACATTGGGGGAAATTGCAGAGTGTTTTGTGATACTTCCCGGATCGTTAGCCACTGCGACGAGCCATTTTTTGACCTTAAAAAATCTGGGTGCCCGCGTTCCAATGGTGTTCTTGAATAAGAATAAGGCATTTGAAATCGTTCGGGGGTTTTCCGCCGACGTCTTTTCGCACACTTTTCAGCAGGCCCATAAGAACATGCAGTTTGCTGAAAGCGTTGACGAAATCTGGGACTCTGTAAACAAACTGCTTACGCACTAAACTAAGGTTCAGTGCTCCGGGTGGCGGTCATTGTTTATGCTGTGACTTTCCCGGCGAAAATTCACAATATTACTGGACACTGGCATGGTTGGCTTTGCTTCGCGTTCGTCTCTCCCCGTATCTTGAGACGAGGAAGAGCTGTTTTGAGCTAACTGAAGTTGTGCCAGGACACGATCCCGAAGAAATAGCGGCGACATGGGTTTGACAATCACTTCGTCTATGTTGGCAAAAGCACAGGCTTGCCGGATTTGCGTATCCACATGCGCTGTCAGCATGATGAACGAAAATCTTTTTTCCGAATTCATCTGGCGCAGCTCAATGGCCAATTTGGGGGCAGTGGATGAGCCAATTTGAAAGTCGCATACAATAAGGTCATTTGGCACAATGCGAGCATGACGTTTCAGTAATTCTGCCCGGCCAAATATTTGGACATTAAGGTCCTCTTCGCAATCCAGAACCATAGCGATAATAGAACTCAAAGCAGGGCTTTGCGTCAAAACTGCAACAGTTTTTTTTCTTTCAGTCACTCAAAGCCTCCCACAAGGTTAACAAACAGTTAACACAATTTGCATGGTGAAACAAAGGCCGGATTTTGATCAACACAACAAAACCGGTCAGAAATCTGACCGCTTTCAGGTGTTCGTTTAAAACATGGATATGAACTTAGGATGCTTCTTCAAATAATTGGGCGACATAGTCCCAATTGACCATATTGTCGAAAAAAGCTTCCAGATATTTAGGGCGCGCATTGCGGTAATCAATGTAATAGGAATGCTCCCAGACATCTACACCAAGCAGTGGCACGCCGCCATGCACCAACGGGTTTTCACCGTTGGCAGTTTTGGTGACTTCCAGCTTACCATTTGCCAGTGTGAGCCATGCCCATCCTGATCCAAATTGTGTGGTGCCCGCTGTAATGAATGCATCGCGAAATGCGGCAACTGATCCCAGATCAGCAACAATTTTAGCTTCCAGGGCACCCGGAATGGCACCGCCGCCATTGGGCTTCATCCAGTTCCAGAAATGCAGGTGGTTATAGTGCTGAGCCGCATTGTTAAACAGACCCGCATTGGTGCCAAAGGAGCCTTTGACAACATCTTCAAGACTCTTGCCCTCAAGGCCCGATCCTTCAAGTAGTTTATTGCCATTTGTCACATAGGCCTGATGATGCTTGTCATGGTGATATTCAAAGGTCTCGGCGGACATAAATTCACCTAAGGCGTCATAGGCATAGGGGAGTTCGGGGAGTTCAAAAGCCATTGGGGCCTCCTAAAGGGTTTGTTTTGCAAATATCTTGTTTCTCTGGCGCCGCGCGCGCAGGCTATTTTGCATGAGTATAGGCGAATAAGAAGGGTGCGACAATTAGTCAAGGGGGATCGATGCAACTTTGACAGCAAACGCCTGAGTAAGCGCAGTTTCCTTGAGCCGGTCAAATCTGCCCGAAGCCCCCCCATGTCCCGCATCCATATTGGTTTTGAGATAAAGCGGGGTGGTGTCAGTTTTTTTCTCCCGCAACCGGGCCACCCATTTTGCCGGTTCCCAATAGGTGACGCGAGGGTCGGTAAGACCCGCCAGCACCAGCATGGCGGGGTAGGGCTTTTCTTCGATATTGTCATAAGGAGAATAGCTTGAAATAAGCGCATAGTCCTTTTCAGAAGTGATTGGATTTCCCCACTCCGGCCACTCTGGCGGGGTGAGGGGAAGCGTATCATCCAGCATTGTGTTGAGCACGTCCACAAAGGGAACCTGCGCGATGATCCCTGCAAACAGATCTGGGCGCATATTGGCCACGGCCCCCATTAGCATCCCCCCCGCTGACCCCCCTTGCGCAACGATTTTGTTCGTATTTGCATAGTTTTTGGCAATCAGGTGTTCCGCCACACAAATGAAATCGGTAAAGCTGTTGACCTTTTGCGCTGCGCGCCCGTTTTCGTACCACTTATATCCCTTGTCCTTGCCACCCCTCACATGGGCAATGGCATAAACAAACCCGCGATCAACCAGAGAAAGGCTGGCGATTGAAAAGCTGGCAGGCATGGATATTCCATAGGCGCCATAGCCATAAAGCAAACATGGTGCCGTGCCGTTTAACGGAGTGTCTTTGCGATAAAGAAGAGTGACCGGCACCTCCTCTCCGTCTTCAGCGATGGCAAAAACCCGTTCGGTTTTATAGTTGCTGGCATTGTGCCCGCTGGGGATGATCTGCTCTTTTCGCAATACCCGCTCCCCCGTTATCAGATCATAGTCAAAAACCTGTGAAGGGGTTGTGGGAGAGGAATAGGTAAACCGGATGGTGCTGGTGTCAAATTCATAACCTGTGGATACTCCAAGGGCATAAGCGGCCTCATCAAATGCAATGGGTGTTTCTTCCCGGGTGACAAGGTCTCGAATAATTATGCGTGGCAAACCGTTCGCTTTTTCCAGTCGGATCAGATGATTTTCAAGTACGCTGGTCGATAAAATGAGCGTGCCTGCACTGTGGGAAACCAGCTCTTTCCAATTGCTGACCCCGGGAGTGTTGACCGGCGCGGTCATAATTTTAAAGTCCTTCGCGCCTTTTTCGTTGGTCAGAATAATCAATTCACCATGGCGCTCGTCCACACTGTATTCGCGCCCCTCCAGTCGCGGCGCAATCAAAATTGGCTTGCCCCCAAGACGTGCATCTATCAGTCGAATTTCACTGGTTTGATGATCACCTGTGCTGATGGTGATATATTTGCCTGAAAGAGTTTTCCCTACCTGAACAAAGAATCCGGGATCGTTTTCTTCATAGATGGTTTTATCATTTGTCTGCCTGGTGCCCAGAACATGTTGTCGCACACGAAATGGGCGGTGGTTTTCATCCAGTTCCACATAGTAGATGCTTAAACTGTCTGCCGCCCAGACCGCTCCTCCAGCTGACTTTTCGATTAGGTCGGGCAGGTCTTTATCTGAACTAAGGTTGCGAATACGGATTGTATAATACTCAGATCCGTTGCGATCGCACCCCCAGGCCAAAAGCCTGTGCTCAGGATCGTGTGCTGCGCCGGCAAAGCCAAAATATTCCTCACCTACCTCCTTGTTACAGTCTAGAATGCAGGTCTCGTTTTCCCCATTCCGCGCTGTACGCATCAAAAGTGGATATTGCTTGCCCTCCAACATTTTTGAGTAATAGGCAAATGGGCCATCAGGGGATGGAATTCCACTTTCGTCTTCTTTGATGCGCCCACGAATTTCCCGGTATATTGTATCTTGCAGGTCCTTGGTTTTATCCCCAAACGAGACTGTGAAATAATCATTTTCTGCTTCAAGGTATTTTCGAATTGGCAAAGGGAGGGTGTCGGGTTTGCGCATGACCTCCTGCCAGTTTTCAGCCCGCAGCCAGTGATAGGGGTCTTGGCGTGTGATGGTGTGCTGGGTTTGGGCATGTGAAATTTTGTCTGCAACCGGTGCAGTGGGGAGTGTGGGGGAGGGCATTCGTTGGCTCCAGAGATTATTTGGTAAATTACTTTTTTGCAGTAAAAGAAAGCGCGCCGCCGTTCATACAGTAGCGTAAACCGGTGGGGTTTGGCCCATCATCAAAAACATGGCCTAAATGCGCATCGCATGCAGCGCAACGCACTTCCGTTCGTTTTCGAAACAGGGAATTGTCTGCATGCTCTCCTACCGCTTCAGCATTTGCGGGTTGAAAAAAACTGGGCCACCCGGACCCGGAGTCATATTTTGCCTCAGCATTGAACAACACTTTGCCACAACACACGCATTCATATGTTCCTTCGCGTTTTTCTTCATTAAGTGGGTGGGAACCAGGCCGCTCGGTGCCGCTTTTTCGGGTAATCCGATATTGTTCAGGACTTAGCTGATCCTGCCACTCCGCGTTTGTTTTTTTGATCTTATTCATATTTCAGCCTTTCATTGTTTTCAATCTAGGCACTTCCCCTCAGAGATACGACTCATTTTCGTGTGAAAACAGCGGAATTTCACTGCGGTTCTCCCCCCTGCTTGCCCTGAGACGGATAAACGGTAAGTTGGAAGCGTGTGATTCGCGTGTGAAACACAGCAGATTTAATTTCGGTTATAGCTAAGAGGCAAAATTGAGTTCTGATTTGGATGTCGGCATAACCCTCGCAGCACTTGCGCCGTTTTTCGCCGCTGCGCTCGCCCCTTTTATTCATCGGTTTACCAAAAGTTATGCGGGTTGGATATTGGCTGTTATTCCGGCCAGTATATTTATCTATTTGCTCAGCTTTGTTGAACAAATGTCCCGCCGCGAATTCGTTTCAGCCGGGTTTGAATGGATTCCCTCCTATGGCATCAGGTTGTCGTTCTACCTTGATGGGCTAAGCGTTACTTTCGCGTTGTTGATTTCGGGCATTGGCACTTTCATTATTTTATACTCAGCGGCCTATCTGTCCGGCCATAAACATCTGGGACGGTTTTTGTCCTTTATGCTTTTGTTTATGGGATCCATGCTGGGTTTGGTATTGTCCGATAACCTGATTTCCCTGTTTGTATTCTGGGAACTGACATCAATTACCTCATTCCTGCTGATTGGCTTTGACCATGTGCGCCAGGCCTCACGCCGCGCCGCAATTCAAGCACTGGTCATTACGGGTGGTGGCGGTCTGGCGTTGCTTGCCGGTATTTTGCTGCTTCATCAAATTACCAACCAATGGGATATTTCCGAGATTTTTGTTTGGGGAAGCACCATCAAGGAGATGGACATTTATCCATTGGTGTTGGGCTTGTTCCTGCTTGGGGCATTCACCAAATCAGCACAATTTCCGTTTCATTTCTGGCTGCCCAATGCCATGGAGGCGCCAACACCTGTTTCTGCCTACCTGCATTCAGCTACGATGGTGAAAGCAGGGATTTATCTGTTAATGCGAATGAACCCCGTTCTGGGCGGCACGACCGAGTGGAACATTATTTTGCCAATTGTGGGCGGGTTCACCCTGTTATGGGGGGCAGCCATGGCGATGAAGCAAACTGACTTGAAGCAAATGCTTGCCCAGACCACGGTGGCTTCCCTTGGTTTGTTGGTGCTGCTGATCGGGGTTGGAACCGACGCCGCCCTGTCCGCTGCCGTGCTTTATCTGCTGGCCCACGCCTTTTATAAAGGTGCGCTGTTTATGGTTGCGGGCGGTGTTGATCATGCCACAGGCACACGCGATATTACGCAGCTTGGCGGGTTGTGGAAGGTGATGCCGGTGACCTTTGTTGCCGTGCTGATCGGTGTTGCAGGAATGGCAGGGGTTCCCGCAACCGTTGCATTTTTAGCCAAGGAAGAAATGTATGCAGTGCTGGAGGTAAGTTCAGTTTCCGATCTCTTTGAGAATTGGCAAAATACTTTGGTTGTATTCGTAATGTTGTTGGGCAACGCAATGATGATGGCGGTTGGTTTGACAATTCTGGTAAAGGCATTTTTGGGCAAGCTGAAAACCACCCCGCACAAGGCGCATGAGGGCAGTCTGTCTTTATGGATTGGTGCATTGGTTCTAGGTGTGTTTGCAATTTGGGCCGGTACGCAGATTAAATATCTAGGCAGTATAATTGTGGGGCCGGTGGCGTCCTCAGTTGCGAACTTTCAGATTTCGCCAAAACTTCATCTTGATTTTGAAATGCTGACAACCCTGCCGTTTTTTATCTCCACATTGACATGGGTTGTAGGGTTCGTGATTTATTTGGCCATTGAGGATATCCGCGCCATTATGCTTCGGACGTCAAAGGCAATTGGATGGACGTTTGACATATTGTTTGACTGGCTGATGTTTGGCTTGATCAAGCTGTCCGCCGCAGTGACCCGTTTTTGGCATCATGGTCGGTGGGAGTTATATCTGATCGTGGTCTTTGTAGGTGTTGCCCTTGCAATGGCCTTGCCTATGATCGGGAATTTTAATATGCCACAAATGCCCGGCCTGCAGGCACTTTCATTCTTTGAATGGGGCATATTCGGCATGGCAGTTGTTGGTTTGTCTGCAGTGGTACTTGCCAAAACCCGGTTAATCGCCATTGTTTCCCTTGGCATCCAGGGTTTTGCCGTGGCCTTGATTTTCATGTTGTTTGGCGCGCCCGACCTGGGCTTTACCCAGTTTATGGTTGAAACTTTATCGGTGGTGATTTTGGCATTGGTGATGACTCGCCTGCACCTTGAGCAAAGAGATGCGCGCGTTCCATGGGAAGTGGCGCGGGATGCTGCCTTGTCTTTAACCGTTGGCATCAGCGTAACTGTTTTGATGATCTCGGTATTACAAAATCCAATTGATTTGCGTTTGTCTGAGTTTTTCGCTTTGACAAGTGTGCCAATTGCCCATGGGCATAATATTGTAAATGTTATTCTGGTTGATTATCGCGGGTTGGATACACTGGGCGAAATTTCGGTTGTTTTGGCGACCGGAATTGCGATCCTGGCCCTCATCCGTATCAGGGGAGGCGGACCTCAAACCGGAGTTGGTGCACCAAAGGGTGTAAAAAAACCCAAAAGAGCCAGGAAAGCAACACCAGCCAAATCCAAAAGAAAAACGACGCGTAAATCAACAAAATCCGCTCAGAAAAAACCAGCGGGACAAAGCACATGAAAACGCTGATATTCAGGACAATTGCACCCACTTTAACTGCTATTATGGTGGTATTTTCGATATTTGTTTTGTTGCGTGGACACAACGAGCCGGGGGGCGGGTTTATCGGTGGCTTGATAGCTGCGTCGGCGATTGCAATTTACGGGATCGCTGTGGGGGTGAGGGAGGTGCGAAAAGCACTTGTGGTTGATCCTATTTCATTGGCGGGGTTCGGCGTCTTTATTGCGGGTTTTTCAGGGCTTTTATCGTTGGGTCAATCAGTACCCTACCTCACAGGTCTGTGGGGCTATATTTCCATCGGGGCAACCAAGATCACGATATCTACGCCCATGATTTTTGATATTGGTGTCTATTTTGCTGTGGTGGGAACAATTTCAGCTGTGGCGCTGGCGCTGGAAGAAGGGGATGTAGACAAATGAGTGAAATGCTGATGGCACCTTTTATTGGTGTATTTTTTGCAACTGCAGTTTACCTCATCCTTTCAAAGTCGGTTATTCGCATGCTGCTGGGAATTACGATTTTGGGGAACGGGGTAAATTTACTGATTTTTATCATGGGCCGTGTGACGCGGGACATTCCGCCCATTGTGCCCGCAGGCTTGAAACAGCCCATTGGTGACATTGCAAACCCCTTGCCTCAGGCGCTTATTCTGACAGCTATTGTTATCGGGTTCGCCCTTTTTACTTTTCTGTTGGTTTTAGGCTATCGCGCCTACCAGGAACTGGATGCGGACAATACGGACAATATGCGGCTTGCAGAGCCACCCAATCCCCCACAACCGCCACTAAGCTATTAGGTTACAATTTATGGAATCGCAGTACGAAACAGAATTAGACCTGGAGCTGCCTCAGGCCATGTTGGAGAGGACAACAAGTGCGGCTGAATGGAATCTTATTCTACCGGTGGTGATTGCGTTAATGGCAGGGGCGTTGCTTGCCATGGTGCGCCATTCGCGTGGTTCGCAGGTTGGTTTCTCGGTTTTGGCCGTGTTGGCAATTATCGTTGTTGAAGTGGATTTGTTTTTCCAGGTTCTGGAAACGGGGCCGGTTGCTATGACAATGGGGAATTGGCTGCCCCCGTTTGGCATCAGCTTTATTGCTGACACTATGAGTGTTTCCTTTGCCCTGGCCGCGTCTTTTGTAACGTTGATTGTTCTCATATATTTTCAGGCTGAGATCGTCCCCCGTGAAGTACGCCATGGGTTCTACCCTCTGGTTTTGTTACTGCTGGCCGGGGTTACCGGGGCATTCCTTACCGGGGATTTATTCAATTTGTATGTGTGGTTCGAAGTGATGCTGATTGCGTCCTTCGGCCTGCTGATTATTGGTGGCCGAAAAATGCAGTTGGACGCCGCCATAAAATATGGCTTTTTGAATTTTCTGGCGACGACGTTTTTCCTTGTCGGCCTGGGGTATATGTATGGGCTGACCGGCACATTAAACATGGCGGATATCGCGCTTGTGGTCGGCCATGCCGATCCAGCACCAATGACTGCCGTTGCCGCCCTGTTTTTGCTGGCCTTTGGCATGAAGGCCGCCGCCTTCCCGGTCAATGCCTGGTTGCCCGCTTCCTACCATACCCCTGATGCGGCTGTTTCCGCTCTGTTTGGGGGGTTGCTGACTAAAGTTGGCGTCTATGCATTGTTGCGGATTATGATTGCGCTCATGCCTGCTTCAAGGGAACTGTTCGATCCATTGTTGACCGGCATCGCGGTGTTAACCCTAATTCTTGCCCCAATGGGCGCCATTGCTCAAACTAATTTACGGCGCGCAATCGGCTTTTTCGTCATCGGGGGAATTGGCGCTGTTTTTGCCGGAATGGCAGTTGCCAATGTTCTGGGGATTGCGGGCGCAGTATTTTATGCCTTCCACTCAATGTTGACCATGACGGCCTTTTATCTGGTTGCGGGTCTGGTTGAACGTGTGACGCAGGCAACAGACACCAGGCAAATGGGTGGTGTTTATGCAGCCGATTCTCTTATATCCATTTTGTTTATAATTCTGGTTGTTGCCGCCGCCGGCCTGCCGCCATTTCTTGGCTTCTGGCCAAAAATGCTTATTGTTGAAGCCACTATTTCTCAGAGCGATTGGATTTTGATGAGTGCGGTTTTGATCAATTCCCTTCTTACATCAATTGCAGGGAGCAGACTGTGGGCTCACATATTCTGGCGCCCGGGAAGAGAAGGTGCAAACTCAGAAGTGCCCAATGATCACCTGCGCCAGCTTAACTCAACAGAAAAACGAATGGCTCTGAGCGCCGTTTGTGTGCTGGTCGGTGTCATTGTCATGTTGGGACTATTACCTAACCTATTGTTCAATGCTGCAAATTTTGCTGCAATGGATCTGCTAAGCCCACAAAACTACATCACATCTACAGGACTTGAATTGGGCTCAAATCTAATGGGGGGAACTCAATGAACCGGGCAGCACTCGCCACAGTCCTTGCCCTGATATGGGCAGCAATTACTGGAAATTTTTCAGTGCCAAATCTGATTTTTGGCGGTGCAATAAGCCTGCTTGCTCTCTGGCTGGTTCGCAAGGACGTTTCCTCCCCCCATTATTTTCGCAAGGCGCGCCTTGCAGGCTCCCTGGCACTGTTGTTTTTTTATGAGCTGTCGTTGAGTGCTTCGCGCGTTGCTTTGCTTGTTCTGTCGCCAAATCTAAAGGACAAGTTGAAACCTGGTATAATTGCGTTTCCATTGACAGTAAAAAGTGATGTTCAAATAACTCTTTTGGCAAACCTGATTACACTCACGCCTGGTACATTGAGCGTCGATGTTTCAGAGGATAAAAAAAAGTTATACGTCCATGCGCTGTCTGTTCCTGATAAGCAGGCTCTGATTGATGACATTGCGAAGGGATTTGAAGCTAAAATAATTGAGGTGTTTGAATGAGCGGTTCAGAGTTTTTACAGTGGGCCGCAATGGTGTCTCTTGGATTGCTGACTGTCGCATTCTTTTTAACGATCTTCAGGATATTACGCGGTCCAACACTTCCCGATAGAGTACTTGCGCTTGATATGCTGGTGTCAATCGGCATCGCCTATATTGCGGTTGTCGCGATCAAAACTAATTTTTCATTATATTTGGATGTGGCGATTGCTTTGGGACTTGTTGGGTTTTTGGCAACTGTCGCATTTGCACGATATATCCTCCAACGCGACCGAAATAGAATGGACGACAATCCCAACGCCAAGGAAATTCAAAAATGATTTACGAAATAGCTGCATATATTGCCGGAATATTTTTGTTGATGGGCGCTTTGTTCAGTCTGATCGCCGCCATCGGTATTGTTCGCCTTCCTGACCTTTATACGCGCATGCATTCAGCTTCAAAAGTGGGCACAATGGGCGCCGGCTTGAGTTTTTTGGCTTTGGCAACAGTTGCGTTTGACGGGCCACTGATTTTGCGCGCTATCGTTGGATTTGTCTTTTTGATGTTGACAGCACCGGTATCAGCACATTTGCTGGCGCGTGCTGCGTGTTTGGCCGGGTATAAGTCAGATAACCTCACAGAACTGAATGATTTTGCTAAAGATCAATAGTTTTTACGTGTTTTTACTTATAACTTGAATTGTAAATTTATATAAAACTTCGTCAAAATTATTCCAGAAAGTTATGTTGATTTGCCATTATTAAAGGCCTAATAAACTCATCGCAAAAAGAGCGTGACTTTATGGTCGCATGTAAACAAATCAACGAGGAATATTTTATGAGTGAGTTGGCAGAGTCAAAACCTGATGTAGATCAGAGTTTGGTTGAAATAAGCGCTGATATCGTGTGCGCTTATGTTAGCCACAATGCCCTGAGTCCAGAGGACGTTACAAAGCTGATTTCTGATGTGCATACAACACTACATACACTAAAGTCCGATGGGAATTCGGCGGGCAAAATTGACCTAAAACCTGCGGTTTCAATTAAAAAGTCCTTAACCCCTGATTATATTGTGTGCCTGGAAGACGGGAAAAAATTCAAATCTCTAAAACGTCACATCCGCACCCACTATGATTTGTCACCTGAAGAGTATCGCGAAAAATGGGGATTGCCTGCCAATTACCCCATGGTTGCCCCTAGCTATTCTAAAGTACGCTCACGCCTGGCACGCGCCAACGGCTTAGGGAAAAAAGCTGGATCCTGACGAATTCAGTTGTTCAAACAGCAAAATTTTTCTGACTAAAAGCGGCCATCTTTCAGGGGGCCGTTTTCTTTTTGTGAGACAATTTATCCCCGTGACCAAAATTGCGAATAGGAATAGTATCCTATTTTCGTGAAAGGTCACCTTATGCACCAGATTGATATTTCTGCCCCAAGGATAGCTGCCCGAACAGAGAAAAGTTCGCGTGCAGAACGTGCTGTTGCGACCGCCGATAGGGTGGGGGATTTTAAGGCCTCAATCCTTGCGCGGGTAATTGCAACTGCGCATGAATTGGAGATTAGCGAGTTGTTCCATCATAGTCGCAGCCGCGCGCCTATCGCTGCTACGCGGCAGCTGGCAATGTATATGATGCACGTTGTGCTTGGTCGCAGCCTGACAGATGTTGGCAAGTTTTACGGTCGAGACAGAACAACAGTCGCCTATGCCTGTGTTCGAGTGGAGGACATGCGCGATGATCTTGAGTGCGATGCGCAGATAAATGATTTGGAGCTACGTTATGAACGCGCTGTCAAAAGTATTCTGACAGCTCAAAATGAGAGCGGTGAGGAATTGGCAATTGAGTAATAAGAGAGCTATTCGTTTTGTTCAGGCGTTGCTGATTTCTCCATATGCGTTTCTTAATGGTGGTGAGGAATTTCAAGTGCCAAAGAAAACCAGACCTGTCAGTTTGCCACGCGCCGACG
>JAJRRJ010000224.1 GCA_024279575.1 Alphaproteobacteria bacterium
GCCTGACCAGGGCTCAATTCAAGGGTCGCCACATCTTCGTCGCCAAACACCTGGGATTGAGGGTCTTCGGGGTCAGGGTTGCCGGCACTTGCGCCCGCCTCCCCAAGTCGTTTGCCAATCGCCAGCACCTTAATGTTGGCCAGAATTGTCTGGGTTCCCGAGCCGGTCGCTGAACGCTTGGTGCGCACGATATCAACACGGTCATTTGGTACAATATAGCCACCGGCACCTGATACTGAGGTCACAGCAACGGACACGGCGCGCATACCGGGCTGAATAACTGCTGAAAGATACCCCTGATCGGAGCGCACAAGCTTGGCTTCGCGAATAGGTTCTCCGGCAAAAATTTCAAACCGGGCGACGGTTCCCACCATTTGCTCGGGGGCATCGGGGATAACATCGGATGTAATATACTCAGGACGTACGGCACCTTCGGGCCAATCCTGCCATGAAACAAGGGATCGCGTAAGCCGCTGACCAACACCAATTGTTGCCGAAGCAATAAGCACCTGGCGTTTTGCCTCTTGCTGAATTTGTGTAGTTTCAACAATTCGCGTGGCGGGGGCTTCGCCCCGTGTGGCCAAAAATGCAGCCAGACCACCTGTGACCAAAGCAACCAGTAACAATAAAACGCGCGCTGGTTTCATCCTAAAGCTCCAATATTCATGGAACATGTGTTCCAGATTCATTTGGAGCCAACTATGTTTGAAAAGGGTCAAGTTTTGGTTAACCGAATGTTTTCAAACAAAGTTAATGAAATATGAAACCTCAAAAACCTGGAATTTTTAAGGCAGGAATAGGCTCAGGCAATCAGATTTTGGAAAATTATAGTGTCAGAATAAGCAATAAGACCGGCAGCGGCCAGCGCAATACCATAAGGGATGCCTGTTTTTTCATTATGCAGACGGGCAACCCATTCAACCCGGAACAACGGACCGGGGAGCGGATAGCGCCGAACAACCAAAAGCCCCAACGTTAAAACTCCGCCGAATAAAGAGGCATAGACCAGGTAGGGTAATGTAATACCAAACCCCAACCATAGTGATGTGGCCGCAGCCAATTTGGCATCCCCCCCCCCCATCCATCCAAAGGCAAAGAAACTAAAAGCAAAAATCAGCACAACCGCTCCAGCAGCCATATGCATCAAAACCTGCTGCATTGTGAAATCCAAAGCAATTGCCATCACGAAAAATCCTGCCACCAACATCAATACAAGCCGGTTGGATATTTTCATGGTCAACAGATCAGACGTCGCCGCAAGCGCCATAAACAGGGGGAAGAAAAGCAAAGCAATGGAATTGAACATAGTGTGACTCGCTGAATTCAGAATTCTAAATGTTTATCCCAATGGTGCGCTCTTGATATTAACAAACAGCAAAAAAGGGGAGCATGCGCTCCCCTTTTTCGTTTCAGCACAACGCTGAAAATATTTTCTGCGCAACCTAGATGGCTGAAGCAGATGTATCCAGTTTACCACCAATTCCGGAGAACAGGTTGGAAAGGCCATTACCCAATGTCGTAGCGGCGGCAATGATGCCCACGCTGATAAGGGCGGCAATCAAACCATATTCAATGGCTGTTGCACCGGACTCGTCGTTCATAAAACGCTTAACAATTTTCATTTTTTAGCTCCTCGCTACACGTCAAAACTTTGACAGAACTGCTCAACAAACCCTCGCTGAACCTGTCATGGAAATTATGCGCCACGTGTTGAGAGACTCTTAAATTGCACCGTTGCATTTGAGCGATCTTCCCCTTGGATGAGGTTATGTTTAGCAAAGTCTTAATGCCCAAAATGTCGAAAAGAATATCCCGCAAACAAAAAAGGGAGAACACGAGGTTCTCCCTTTAACATCTGGTGCCAACCGTGGCTGGCAAGTATTTAAGCTAAACTTAAATCGCTGATGCAGACGTATCAAGTTTACCACCAATTCCGGAGAACAGGTTGGAAAGGCCATTGCCCATTGTGGTGGCCGCAGCAATGATGCCTACACTGATAAGGGCGGCAATCAAGCCATATTCAATGGCAGTTGCGCCGGACTCATCATTCAAAAAGCGTTTAACAATGTTCATTTTTTTACTCCTAATTAAACTTCAACAACTTCAACAAACTCGCCAATAGGATATTCGTCCCGGTTTTAGCGACCTTGGCTCATCTCTAGGGGCCAATCGTTGCCGGTATATTAAAATTTGAGGGTTCAGCCCGCGATCCTCACCATTCCTAAATTCTTGTTTATCAAGCTCTTAACAAAACTAATTGCTTTTTATAAACGTGGGAATTTTTACCGCTTGTGTCGCATAAAACGACAAAAATGGCATCTGTTTGCCAATTGTTCACCATTATCAGCGAAAACGATTGCACCGCAATTTTGCAAGTTAATGGAAAAACCCATGGCCGTTGTATCGTTGAAGAAAATCACCCGAACCATTTGCACCGGTTTGATTTGCGCAGCCCTGAGCTTTTCGCCACAATTAAGCTTTGCCACCGAGGACAGCGCTGTAACAGTCAATGTCAATATGGCGCGCATTTTGCGCATAGGGTCACCGGCAGCAACCGTGATTATTGGCAATCCGGGGGTGGCAGATGTCACCATTCAAGATCCCCAGACATTAGTATTGACCGGGAGAAGCTTTGGTCACACAAACCTGATTGTGCTGGATGGGGTGGGCAACCCAATTGCGGATCTGGTTATTAAGGTGGTTGGGTCCCAGAGGGGGTTTATTACCGTATATCAAGGCTCCTCACGAACCACCCTGGCATGTGCGCCCAACTGCCAGCCGGTAATCATGCTTGGGGATGATATCGATTACACAGCCAGAAGCATCTCTTCGTCATCCATGGTGGCCTCTTCAGCCAATCAATAGCGCTCAAATTTTGCATTAACTCTCTGATAACCATTAAAGCAAACCGGCACAAATTGCGCCTATAGTTCTAACTATTGGTTAGGCCTGAAGGATGTACGTTGTTTCCAAGTCCGTTTTATTGGGTCAGATGAATTGTCAATGAAAAGAAAATCCATAAGCCTTACGGTGTTGATCATCCGCGCATTCAATGTGCGACGTTTTCAACGGGACGAACGTGGCGTAACCGCCATCGAGTTCGGGCTGGTGGCATTGCCATTCTTTGCGATTATCGCCGCTATTCTTGAGACCGCCCTGATATTTTTAGCCTCACAAATATTGGACAGCGCAGTCAATGACAGTTCACGACTAATTCGCACCGGACAGGCGCATGAACAAAATTATACGGCATCAAGCTACCGAACAGCAATTTGCGGCAATCTTTATGGGTTCTTTGATTGTGCAAGGCTTAAAATCCGCGTGAGTGAAGTGGCCAATTTTGCCGGTGCAAATATCGGCGTTCCTGCAGATCCGGTAACAGGTAACTGGGCAGTAGTTGAGGAATATGATCACGGCAGTGGAACCAGCATCATTTTGGTTGAAGCATACTATAAATGGCCAATTGCACTCAGTATGTTTGATTTCAATCTGAGCAATCTTCCAGACAATACCAGAATGTTATCTGCAGTGAGGATTTTTAGAAATGAACCATTTTAGGGGGAGTGATATGAAAGACAAACTGAAA
>JAJRRJ010000015.1 GCA_024279575.1 Alphaproteobacteria bacterium
GAAAAACGGAGAAATCCAGATTGCATCAACCCCCAGGTTCGCAATATATTCCAAACGTCGCGTAATTCCGGCAAGGTCTCCAACCCCGTCCCCGTTTTGGTCCTGAAACGAGCGTGGGTAAACCTGATAAATAACCGCACCACGCCACCAGTTTTGCGCATGCTTTTCCCCATTCTTTTTCACCGTGCCCGCATGGGAACGGGGGGATGTGCTGGCGGTGGCATAGGTATCAAACAAAGCATGTTCTCCGATAAGGCAATCAACTCAGTTTTAACTGAGGAATTTTTCAACAGGTAAAGGATTTGGTAAATTCCTCCCCAAGAAACTCACCCCTTGAGCATCAATGCAACGCCGATGTCGAAAAAACCCGGGGACAAAGTCCCCCTCCAACAGGCTTACCAAAACGTTTTAGTAGGGCAATTCTATCCAAAAAAAACCGGTATCGCAACCATGATAGTCATAAGAGGCGGGTAAATAATCCGTTTGACGCTTGGCTACGTTACCAAAAGGGGAGGAAACTTGATCACATATAGAAATATGCCCATGCTATAGCTTTAGGGGGTTTATTTGCGGTACAAGTGCCTTGCCTTAATTTGAAAAACATAACCCAAACGTATCAAATGAACAAACGCTCTATTACCATCAAGGACCTTGCGGCAGAGCTGAAACTGTCGATTACAACAATTTCGCGCGCGCTTAATGGCTATAGTGATGTGGGTGAATCCACGCGGGATCGAGTGCGCGAAGCGGCAAAAAAACATGGATACCGCCCCAACAGAAACGCGCAAAGACTGGTTACCCAACGCACACGAAACATTGCCTGGGTTCAATCTGACAATGACAAAAAACTTGTCGATCCCCATTTTTCCGAGGTAATGGCCGGCGTTTTACGCGGTGCACGGCTTGAGGGCTACGATATTGTTCTCACTTCGGATACAACCGAGCATCAAATTGATGTTTATGACCGCTATGTGCGGGACAACTCTGTTGATGGATTTATAATCGATCTACCCCAGCACGATGATCCACGGATCAATTCTTTACTGGAAACGGGAAAACCGTTTATTGTGCATTCCCGCAATATGCGGTGCGATGAGTATTCATGGGTTGATGTGGATAATCCGGGAAACTATCGAAAGCTCACGCAATTGCTCATTGCAAACGGCCACAGGAAAATCGCCTTCGTAAACGGGGATGCGCGTTTTACTTTTGCCCGGGCACGGCAAAAGGGGGTCGATCAGGCGCTACAAGAGCTGGGGCTGCCCGCTTCCACGGTTATTACCTTTAATGCTTCTCATCCAATGGCAAATTCAGGATTTCAGCTTACACAGATGGCCATGCAACAAAAAGATGTAACCGCTATTTTGTATTCTTCAGCATTGATGGCGGTGGAGGGGCAGGCCGCTTTATTGCCTGCGGGTCGGATTGCTGGAAAAAATATCGCAATTGCCACCATGGATGACATGCTCAACTATCTGGATTTAACCCCCTATGAGGGGGTTTTTACTTTTGTACGATCATCCTTGCGCCAGGCCGGTGAAAAGCTGGTGACAGGTCTTATTGCCCAATGCGAAAACAGCAGCGCCCGTACGCAGACCATTGTTCCCTCAAAATTCTCCCTGGCGAAAGACATAGATGCAAGTGCCCTAAAGAAGCTCTAGATTGCGTCAGGTTCTGATTAGGGAAGTATCAGTTTATCGGGGATGCGCCCTTTAAGTTTTATTGCAAAAAGCTATTTCACTGAACCGGCGAGCAATCCGCGCACAAAGTATCGCTGCAATGAGAAAAACACTATCAGCGGAACGATTATTGAAATAAAGGCCCCTGATGTCAGGATTTCCCAATTGTCACCGCGCGAGCCCAAAAGCTCGCGCAACCGCGCCGTCAGCACGATGGTTTTTTCTGAACTTCCCAGGAATACCGTTGCCACCAGAAGGTCGTTCCACACCCACAAAAACTGAAAAATAGCAAACGAAGCCAGAGCTGGAAAACTCAAAGGCAATACCATGGTTGTAAAAATCTTGAAATGCGAGGCCCCATCGATACGAGCGGATTCCATGATTTCTCTGGGCAAACCCACCATATAATTGCGCAACAGGTAAATCGCCAAAGGCAGTCCAAAAGCGGTGTGAGCCAGCCATATGCCCAGATAACCGCGCGCTTCGCCGCCCGTAAATCCGGCAATGCCATTATACATACGCAAAAGTGGAATCAACGACATTTGCAGGGGCACCACAAGCAGACCAACGATAACCGCGACAATCCATCCGCGACCGGGAAAAGACATCCAGGCCAGCGCATAAGCTGCAAAAGCTGCAATTAGTATGGGAATGATGGTGGCTGGAATTGTCACCGTGAACGAATTGATAAAGGAGCGCCCTATACCCTCAGATTTCATCACTTCAACGTAGTTTTCAAAGGTGAAACGGGGGGGAATGCCGACGTTAAAAAATACCCTTGGACCCCGCGTGTGTGTCAGCGGTTGATCTGAAATCCACTCATAGGCTCCCGATATTGATACTGAAATTTCACCGCCATCGCGCATGGGCAAAAAATCCCCCGGAAGCCCCTCCCCAATGGTTTGGACTGAGGTGCCAAAGCTGGTAAGGGTGCGCCCGCTTCCAGAATCAAACAACTCGCCACGAATGACAAATCTGTTGTTCTCCTTAACCTGTGCATCGGCTTTGGGCAGGCGCACAACCTCATTCCTCTGGGTGGTGGTCAGGGCGGTCCACCATCCAGAGATTGCCAATTGATCCTTGTCGCGCAGGGATGAAATCAACAGGCCCGCCGTGGGGAGTGTCCAGATAATTACAAAAGCCAGCAATGCCATATGAGCGGCAGCGCGTCCCAAGGAAAATCGTCTAAAAGCTGCACTGATCATCGTGTGCCCTCCTCTTTGTTTGCCTGTCTGATATTCCAGATCATGATAGGCATAACAGCGAGCATAATCACAATTGCAATGGTTGAACTGCGACCAAAATCATTGCCACGGAACATCCAGTCAAACATCATATTGGCCAAAACCTGCGTATCCCACTGGCCATTTGTCATCGCCAGAATAATATCGAAAACCTTGAGCACCTTGATGGTGATTGTCGTCCAGACAACAATAATTGTTGGCATGATCTGAGGGATCATGATGGAAAAAAAGATCTGAAACTCGTTGGCGCCATCAATTTTGGCAGCTTCAAGGGTTTCCTCTGAAACGCCACGCAGGGCTGCCGACAGAATGACCATGGCAAAGCCGACCTCGATCCAGATCAAAATGATCATCAGCAGGATGGAATTCAGTCCCGATACGGATATCCATGCCTGCGCTTCAAACCCAAGGGCCTGCACAATGGCATTGATGATACCGATTTGTTCTGCACCAACTCCGCGATAGTCATAAACAAATTTCCAGATCACAGATGCGCCAACAAATGAGATTGCCATGGGCATAAAAATCAGCGATTTAGCAATATTGCCCCACCACAAGCGATCCGAGATAACCGCGATCAGTAGTCCAAGGGCGGTAGAAGCCGCCGGGACAATGAGCAGCCACAGGAAATTATTATATAGGGATTGTAAAAAATCAGGATTGTTGAATGCCCAGGTATAGTTCGAAAAACCAACAAAATTCTGTGCATTTGAGTCCAGCATTGAATACCAGATGGTGGCAAAAACCGGATAGACCAGATATGTGCTTAAAAACAACAAAGCGGGCGCAAGGAACAGCCATGGGCGAATTGATGAACGGGTTTTATCACGCCGAACCGCCTTTGGTCCGGGCACATCATCACCGGTAAGAAGAAATTTATCCAGAAGCCAGTTGGAACCCCAAAAATAGGCAAGGGCTGCGGCTACGCCAATCAGAACGGTAAACGCCGCACCTGCGACCTGCTCGAACATTTCGGCTTCCCCCTTATCCCCGCCTTAAAAATCTTTCGCCAATATCCGGTATGATTTGTGTGTCCACACCTAACATATTTTAGTTGGCAATAGTCCCTCAAGGTAAATCTTGAGGGACCATTTATTCAAAAAAGCCCGACACCATAACCGATGCCGGGCTTTTCCTTTTAGGAGTTATTTGATTGAGTCCCAGCTTTCCTGAATTGCATCCGCAACGGATTGCGCATCAGACCCTGAAACATAATCAACCATGCCGGTCCAGAATGTGCCAGCCCCGATTGCACCAGGCATCAGGTCAGAACCATCGAAACGGAACGTTGTTGCGTTGCGCAAAATGGTTCCCAATCCACGGTTTGTGTCGCTTGAATAAGCGGCCAGATCAACACCAAGGTGAGGTGTAAGGAACCCACCCTGAGCCATCCATGCTTCGTGGGCTGCCGGTGTGCCTAGGAATTCAATAAAGGCATTTGCGGCTTCTGAATCGTTGGTGATGGTGAACAATGTTCCCGCACCCAAAACAGGTTTACCCAGATCCTTGCTTTCATAAGCAGGGAAGTAGAAGAAGTCGGCATCCACGCCCAGTTCTGTCCCCTCGGGGAAGAAGGCTGGAATGAAAGAAGCCTGACGATGCATGAAGCATTTAGCGGGAACCGTGAACAGGCCTTTGGGGCTGTCGCGGAAATCGGTTGTGCCAACGGCTGCTGCGCCACCATCCACATATGCATCATTCTTGGCAAACTGACCAAAAGTCTCAATGGCCGCAACAACCCGAGGATCGTTGAAGGGCATTTCGTTTGTCACCCATTTATCATAAACATCCGGGGATTGAGTTCTGAGCATCAGATCTTCAACCCAGTCGGTTGCTGGCCAGCCGGTTGCACCGCCACTTCCAAGACCGATACACCATGGCGTTCCACCATCAGCAACAATCTGGTCGGATAGTGCAATCAGCGCTTCCATGGTTTCAGGAATTTCATAGCCTGCATCAGCAAAGTTATCCGGTGAATACCAGACCAGAGACTTCACGTTGACCTTATAGAAGAAGCCATAAAGCTGATCGGCGCCTGATTCATCGGCATAGGTGCCAAGATCAACCCAGGATTGACCCGCGGCATAATTTTGCCGAACCCAATCGCCAGTGCCATCAGCCAAAGGTGTCAGCAATCCCTTGCCGGCCAGATCGGCTGCGAGCCCTGGTTGGGGGAACACAGCAATATTTGGAGCTGAGCCTGCTTGTGTGTCGATAACGATCTGCTGTTCGAAGCTGTCGGAGCCGGCATATTCAACCGTAGCGCCGGTGGCTTCTTCAAACATATCAACGACTACATCAAAATTGTCTTTATCAGCAGTCAGCCAGGGACCAAAGATTGTCAAAGTCTGCCCAGATAAGTGACTGCCCGCCGTTGCGCCGCCAACCGAGGCGACAACCAAAGCGACAGCAGATATTCCAGCTAGAAGTGTCTTGTGCATATTCATTCCTCCCATGTGCACGGGTGGCGGATTTTTCCGCCGGTTTATTCAAATTTTTCAACGCAAAATCCTCGGGTAACACCCACCCAAAACGTTTTGGTAGCCAAAACGTTTTGGGAAGCGCGGGTGCTTACTCAAATTCATTTTGCGATGCCTAAGGTTTGCACAAAGTTTGCGCCTTGCCAAGATGGAAGAAAAAGACTGACGAAGTAAAAAAATATTATGTTAAACCAATGTGTTACAGCAATATCAGGCATCAAGTTTTTGAGGTATTCCAAAATTTTTTCAAATATTTTTGTGTTTTGGGCGGGCAAATTTCAAATAAATGCGTCACAATCCACACCTCAAAAGAATTTGGCAAGCCACAAATTCCAGCAAAATTCCGGCACAATCCTAGCTGTACCCACGATGCATACTGGTGAAAAAACGGTTCAGATCAAATCAAGATTTTGTGCGATTTTGCGTGCGATTTGCGCAAAGGAACTGGCCTCACCGCTATCAGGTTTGTCTACACAAATGGGCGTTCCCGCATCGGAGAGTTCACGAATACTCATATGAAGGGGAATTTCGCCAAGAAATTCAAGTCCCATTTGGTTTGCGGTTTGTTTTGCGCCCCCGTGACCAAAAATATCATAGCGCTTACCGGTATCGGGGGCGATGAAATAACTCATATTTTCCACCATGCCCAGCACTGGAATATTAAGCCTTGTAAACATATCCATAGCTTTTTTTGCGTCAATCAGTGCCAGATCCTGGGGAGTAGAAACCACCACAACCCCGGAAAATTCCACACTCTGACACAGGGAAATCTGAATATCACCGGTTCCAGGGGGCAGATCCATAATCAAAATATCCAACTCTCCCCAGTCAGTTTCACGCAGCAATTGGCGCAGGGCGGAAGATGCCATTGGACCTCGCCAGACCACAGCCTGATCGCCCTGAAGCATCGGGCCGATGGACATAGCCTTTAGTCCATGGGCTTCAAAAGGTTTGAACAGTTTGTCATCCCGAAAGGCAGGCTTGCCCTCAATGCCTAAAAGTTTGGGAATGGAGGGGCCATAAAGATCCGCATCCAGCACGCCAACTTTCAGCCCTAAATCTTTTAGAGAAAGAGCCAGGTTGACCGAGCATGTGGATTTGCCCACGCCACCTTTCCCCGAAGCAATGGCAATAATTTTCTTTATGCCTTTCACCGGGGTCGCCTGATTGGGAGATTTTTTGGTTCCCCCCATCGCCCCATTCCCCTTGGCATTGGCGGGTGCGCGATCAGAAGTGATTGAAACCAGTACCTTCCGCCCCTCAGAACACGCCTCGGCTGCCTTTGTTGCGGCCACCTGCACGGGGCCAAATGCCCCCTCCATGCCCGGCTCCACCGCAATGGCAAAGGCAATGGCGCTTGGGGTCAGGATAATGTCGGATAGGCCCGCATAGTCGCCAAGCGCGCTGCCGTCCGGCACTTTCACATTTTTCAGGGCCAGCTTGACAGCTGATATGACGGGGTGATCTGCCATGGGATAAGACTACTTCTGTTTTTTCAGACCTAAAGTATTGACTGGCCGGTTGTTTCCCAGTCTTTAACAAAGGCAGCAAGTCCTTTGTCGGTCAGGGGATGCTTATACATTTTATGGATAATTCCGGGGGGAATTGTCGCCACATCAGCACCGATTAATGCTGCTTCAGAGACCTGATTGATGTTGCGGATTGAAGCGACCAGAATTTGAGTATCAAAATCATAATTGTCATAGATGCCGCGAATTTCAGCGATCAGTTCCATGCCGTTGAGATTGATGTCATCGAGCCGGCCAACAAAGGGAGAAATATACGTTGCCCCCACTTTAGCCGCCAGCAGGGCCTGATTTGCAGAAAAGCAAAGAGTGACATTGGTTTTGATGCCCTTGTTTGAAAAATGTTTGCAGGCTTTGAGACCGGCAGGGGTCATGGGCAGTTTAATCACCACGTTGGTGGCAATTTTGGCCAGAAATTCGCCCTCTGCAATCATGCCCTCAATATCGGTAGCGGCGACCTCCGCCGAAACGGGACCATCAACAATTTCGCATATTTCGGCAATGACCTTTTTAAAGTCACGTCCAGATTTGGCGATCAAAGAGGGGTTGGTCGTCACGCCATCGAGCAGACCCGTGGCCTGTAACTCACGAATGTCATCGACTTCGGCGGTATCAACGAAGAATTTCATATTGTTTTCCTTAAAAAAGTTTCGCCCGTGAAGGGGGCGTGGCGTTATCCTATTGATACGAATTATGTAGCAGGCAACAGGGTGAGAGCAAGACCCTGGGGATAAAATTGCCCCATTGGGCTCTGTTCGCCCATTTATCCTATTTGCCTACATCAAGTATTGCAGCGGCCAGTTTATCCGTATCATGTTCGGGAATTCCTGCGATATTTGCTCTGGAATCATCAATCAGATAAATCCCATGTTGTTTTTTCAGTTTTTCCACTGCATCTTTGGACAGGCCCAGCAAAGAAAACATTCCCCGATGCTGTTCAACAAAATCAAACTCATCAGAATTTGACAGTTTGCGCAGAGAACCCGCAAGATTCTTGCGCAATGTAAGCACCTGATCGCGCATTTCCTTGAGTTCATCTTCCCATTGGGCCCGCAATTCAGGATCGTCCATGATCACCCGCACAATTTCTGCTCCGTGGTCGGGAGATTGGGAAAATGATGCCCGGATCACATTGGCCAATTGGGAAAAGACAATATTTGCGCTGTCCTTGTTGGCAGCCACCCCGATCACCACCCCTGTCCTCTCGCGATAAAGCCCGAAGTTTTTGGAGGCGGAAAACGCCACCATAAGTTCAGGGCATGTCTGCGCCATTTTGCGCACTCCATAGGCATCTGCTTCCAGGCCATCGCCAAACCCGAGATAGGCCAGATCCAGAAAAGGAAACGCCCCGGTGCGCTTCATGCTTTGTGCGACCTGATCCCATTGCTCTGGCGTTAAGTTTGCTCCAGTGGGGTTGTGACAGCACGCATGGAGCAACACAATGTCATTGGGGCCCATTTTGTCCAGGGCGGCCAGCATTTCATCGAACTTAACCGAGCGCGTTTCAGGGTCGAAATAGGGATAATATTGCGGATTCAAACCGGCCAGTTCCAACATTGGATAATGGTTGGGCCATGAGGGGTCAGAGATCCATACGGTTGCGCCGGGTTTAGCCCGCTTCAGCAATTGCATAATCACCCACAACGAACCCGTGCCGCCAGGGGCCTGCACCGAGGTGATCCGATCCCCCTCAATTCTATCGGCAAAAACCAGATCAACGATCGTATCACAAAATCCCCGATTGCCTGAAACTCCCACATAGGATTTTGTGGTCTGGGCGTCAAAAATTCGCTTTTCCGCCTTGGTGACAGCGCGCATAACGGGGGTATTTCCCGTCGCGTCCTTATATACACCAATGCCAAGATCAAGTTTTTGGGGGCGATCGTCAGCACGGTATTCTCCCAGCAGAGCAAAAATCTTGTCCACCGGCGCTTTTTTCAGGGTTTCAAACATTTGGGTATCCTTTGGGAATAAGGGTTCGTACAAAGGTGATAGCTCGTAAAATTGTTATATGCCTTGTTGGGGATATTGCAATTGATCTTGATCCAGATTTTTTATGTTTTTTCAGTATTATTTCTCACAAGAAATTGAAAACCATTGTCTGGCATTTTCTGCCAGCGGCTTTCAAAACAGTGTTGCTGAACCTTTCCCAAAACGGATTTTTCCTATGCGCCTGTTTTTCATCACCATATTTTTACTTATGCTCACCGGATTTGTTTCTGGCAAGACCCTGTTGGGGGGTGGCGAACATGACCTGGAGGCTATCCCCGACGTTGTTGTTTCCCATGGGGAAAATGATATCGCCCAGGCGTGGCTGATTGCACCGACCGCGCGCTATGCCCATTTTGTGCGCGGCCAGCAATATGAAGCGGGGGGCGTGCGCGTTCAATTATCCGAAGGGAATATCCTGACCTTGATGCTGGACGAAAATCATGTGTTTGAGGACCGCCATGCGCGGCTTGGGGATCTGGACGGGGACGGGCGCGATGAAATCATTCTTGTGCTGACATCAGTTCAACGAGGGTCCGCTCTTGTGGCCTACGCTGTTGAGGATGGCCAACTGGTTCTCAAAGCGCAAACGCCATTTATCGGACAGGCGTTTCGCTGGCTTAACCCTGCGGGGATCGCGGACTATAACGGGGATGGCACGCTTGATATAGCGTTGGTGCAAAAGCCTCACCTGTCAAAAACCCTGGAATTCTGGACGCTGGAAAATGGCAAATTTGTCCGTTTTGCCCGGATCGATGACATCTCCAATCATCACAACGGCTCCCCTTTCACCGAACTTTCCGCAGTTGCAGACTTTAACAATGACGGGGTGAATGATCTGGCGATCCTGAGTGGGAACTATTCCCGCTTATGTCTGTTTGGCTTTCCAAATGGTCAGTTTCAGGAGCTTTCTAATATCCAATTGCCAGCTGAAGGCGTTGGAGATTTCCTAATTCAAGAAAATACCCTGATTATCCCCTTAGCGAACGGGGAAACGTTCGAGTTGGACTTTTAGAAAAGCCGCGCGAAGCGAGTAATCCCGCTTCGTACTCTGATCTTTAGAATTTTATTGAAAAAATTATTCCAATTCAGTGCACTTGTTGCGTAAAATTGCTGCCAACGGCATTGCCCGCCCAATCGCCAAAAGGAATTTTGCTACCATGCACCTGCTAAACCAATGCCGATCATCGGGACTGTTTTGTCTGCAATTAGTTTTGATTTTCCTGCTGTCTCTTCCCTCCGTGATCAATGCCGCCCCTTTACGCACCTATGCGACCGGTTTTGAATCTGTAAGTGATTTTTCCGGGTTTTACATTGTCCCCCAGGACAGCAAACCCACCGCGTCCCACGATCAATCGCGCGAAGTGGTGCGTTCCGGCACCTTTTCCCATAAGGGCTGGATAACAGGGGCCAATTCCCCAAGCAGTTACTTTGTCAATAACAACCATCGCGGTTACCCCACAGTTCAACTCTATAAATTACCAGGTGGCGCTTTCAAAACACCGGTAAAGGTTGAATTCTGGGTCTGGCTTGATATGGATTTGAAACCGGGGGAGTGGTTCAGTTTTGCCACGCTGGATCATACAACAAAAAACACGTGGGATCCGGTTCTGGTTAATCTTAACGACAAAGGATTTGTTGAGCTGATGCATGTGCCCACCAACGGGCAGGGCAGACGCGATTTCCAAACTCAGAGCATCTCTTTTCCCATGCGCCGCTGGGTTAAACTCAGCGTTGAATTACACTTTGACAAAAATAATGGCTACGCAAAAGTCTGGCAGAATGGCACCCTGGTTTCTACAGCGCCCGTGCGCACCGGAAACGGACTTTTAACCCAGGCACATTTTGGCCTTTATGCGCCCCCCTCCCTCACATCGGGTGTGGTTTATAATGATGACCTGAGCATCCGCTAAATAAGACCCAACTAGCCCTTCACCCTAAACCACTTGCGTCAAGAGCGGTTCACCGGCAAAAAACGCCTTCAGATTGGCAACCACCAAAGCCCCCATGGCAGCGCGGGTTTGCACGGTGGCGCTCCCCTGATGAGGGGAAAGAACCACATTATCCATGCGCGTCAAAACATCGGGTACATTTGGTTCATCGGCAAAAACATCCAGCGCCGCCCCCGCCAGTTGCCCCCCTTCAAGGGCAGCTATCAGCGCGGGTTGGTCCACGAGGGAACCGCGCGCCATGTTAACAAAATACCCGTTAGGTCCAAGGGCCGCCAGCACTTCGGCAGTGATCAGATTATCAGTCCCCGCCCCGCCCGGTGTTATGGCCACCAGCCAGTCCACATCACGCGCCATATGCTCAAGGTCATCATAGTACACATATGGCTGGTCTTTTTGATGCGTACGACCAAAATAAACCACCCGCATTTTCATAGCCTGACAGCGGGCGGCAATTTCCTTACCGATACGGCCAAGGCCAATAATACCGACCGTTTTTCC
>JAJRRJ010000225.1 GCA_024279575.1 Alphaproteobacteria bacterium
TGATCGTGATCGTGATCGTGATCGTGATCGTGATCGTGATGATGGTGCGTATGCAGGGGGGTGAAGGGCAAGTTGTGTTTTGTGCAAAAGTCCTCATCCCTACATGAGGCATCACAATCCCCCTTGCACGGACAGTTTTCCAGTCCCCCGCCGACCCCTTCCACATGATGGTGGTGGCTTTCCTGGGCCAACCCCACTTCAGTTTCAAACCCTAACACCTGCTCCCGAAACTTACACAGGGCGCAATTCATCAGATTCTGCCCGTTTTCAATTTCATGCAGCCGATCAACAAACGTATCCACTACTAATTTATGGTCATTCAAATAGGGCGCTTTGACAAACTCGATTTGAGGGAATTTTTGCGCGGCCTCATCTACCGCATCATAAATGCGATTAACCAGAACGCCGGTAAACAAAAAATATGGAAAGACAATTATGCGCTTAAATCCGAGTTTTACCGCCCGTTCCAGCGCCGGGGCAACCAGAGGAAACGTCACCCCTGAATAGGCAGTTTCCCCCCAGCCAAACCCCAAACCCTCCCAGAGCATGCGCATGACTTTTGCCACATTGGAATTGGCGTCCGGATCTGAGGCACCGCGCCCCACAACCATAAGCAAGGTATCATGGCGTGATACCTTATCGGCTGCTTTAGAAACGGCCTGTGCAATCCGGTCGCCGGCGGCGCGGATCATTTTCAAATCGACGCCCAATTCGCGACCATAAATAATATCAAACCCCTCATGCATTGCAGCATAAGTGTTAAATACGCTTGGAATATCGTTCTTTGCGTGACCTGCGGCAAACAACATGCCAGGCACCGCCAGAACTTTCGTTACACCGCTGGCGCGCAATTTATCCAACCCCTGATGAATGACTGGACTGGCAAATTCGAGATAACCGTATTCCACCGGCACCCCCGGCAATCGGGACTTAAGGGAATTGGCCAGATTGGCAAATTCCCCAACGGCAAGTTGATTGCGCGAGCCATGGCCGCACAACATAACGCCTGTGCCTTTTGGCAGAAGATACTGTTCACCCATTTGATTTTTTTTGCAAAGCGAACAAAATCAACAGTGCTGCTGCGCCAAGCACCAAAGCATATACTGCCAGTTCAAAAAGGGGATGGATGTGGCCAGCACTCACGGCTACATGTCCAGGGTGAGCCAGGGCAAGGCCGGGAAAAAGCGCCAAGAACGCAGCAAGAAAGAATTTCATATCTACCTCATTTTCAATTTGAACCTAGGCAGCGTTCCGCAACTCATCCCAAAGCCCAGCAAGTATGGGCTTTTGAAAAAAATCGCCAGGCACAGTCCGGAATTGGCCCCCTGTTTGGGTCAGCTTCACCGGCATGACTTTCAGTTCCTAAAAAGCGGAACACTGCAACAGAACGATTGTTACAGGGGGGTGACGGGCTGGTCAACAAAGTTAATATTGATTAGGCAAGCAAGTAGCCTTGACGCACAGAATCTTCGATCAAACTCTCAATCAAAGCGTAAAGTTGAGGGGAAGATTTGGCAATAACGGCCATCCGGTCACGCACCTGCGCCGCATGTATCTGATGTTTGATCCACATATCCCCATTAGTGAAATAATTGTGCAAAAAAGGCTGGAGGCGGTCCATGGCGCGGGCAAACAGAGCGTCAGCACTCTTAACCGCTTCAAACTCATCCCACAGGGCGCGGAACTCTTTCTCCAAATCAGGGGGGAGCAGGCCAAACAGGCGATCAGCCGCCAGGGCCTCGGCAGCATGCTGATCGGCTTTCAGTACACCGGTATAGGCAGGGGAATCACCGGCATCTATCTCCACAATATCGTGTAGCAGCACCATTTTGAGGACACGCAAAATCTGTGTTCCGGGCGGAGCATACTCCACCAATACAACTGCCATCATGGCCAGTTGCCAGGAATGTTCAGCATCGTTCTCCTTGCGGGAATTATCAAGCAAGGGAGTTTGTCGCCATATTTCTTTTAACTTATCGATTTCCAGAACAAAGCTAATTTGAGATGCCAACCGGTTGGTTTGTTCGCTTAATGGTAATGCCTGCTTTATTTTTTGGGCACGCTCATCTGAATCTTCTTGTAGATATTTGCGCTCAACGGGCGCGCCTTCTTTCGCCCAGGCATCAAACCCTCCACCCATATGGCAAATGAGATCAAGCCCCATATCCTGCATGGTTTTTGTGGTGAGCGCAGAGCGCCAGCCGGCGGCACAAAAAAACACAATCCGTTTGCCGGAGGAAAACTCCTTTCTGTGATACTGACTGGTCGGATCAACCCAGAATTCAAGCATCCCGCGGGGAGCATGAATAGCGCCAGGTATTCTTCCATTCCGGTCAAGCTCGCGTATGTCACGAATATCCACAAACAAGACACTGTCTTTGTCCAATAGGGATTGCGCCTGTTTAACGCTGATTGTGTCAATCTCACGATTGGCAGCAGCCACCATTTGAGCACTGGAAACGACCATTTAACTTCTCCAAACCTGCAAAACGCAACACTGCCTTATGTTGTCGATTCGGCGCAACTTGTTTTCAAACCCCTGTCCGCTACTGGTATTCTAAAACTCAATTCCCGCCTGTGCTTTCACCCCGTCACGAAAAGGGTGCTTAACCTGAGTCATTTCCGTTACCAGATCAGCAATTTCAATGAGTTCTTCCTTGGCGTTGCGGCCAGTGACAATTACATGGGTGTCGTGTGGTTTGTTTTTCAGCACTTCAACTACCTCTAAAATATCCAGATAGTCGTAGCGCAGGCAGATATTAAGTTCATCGAGCAACACCATTTTTTTGCTTTTGTCGGCAATCATTTTTTTGGCTTCCTCCCATGCCGATTTCGCAGCCGCTATGTCGCGCGCCCTGTCCTGTGTATCCCAGGTAAATCCCTCTCCCATGGCCTTTATGCTCACCTGATCGGGAAATTTTTCCAGCACATCACGCTCCCCTGTTCCCCATTTTCCTTTTACAAACTGAACAATACCAATATTGAACCCATGCCCGATAGCACGAAACACCATACCAAAGGCTGCTGTGGACTTACCCTTGCCCTTGCCCGTATGCACAATGATCAAGCCACGCTCTTTAGTTTTAGTGGCCAGGATTTTTTCCCGCGCAGCTTTCTTTTTGGCCATTTTTTGCGCGTGGTAGGCGTTGCGTTCATCTTCAGACATCAGGCCTGTTTTCTTGGGGCGACGTTCACTCATTTCTTAAACCTTTCCATTCAAAAGTGCATAGGCGGAGTTCGTCTTTGGTATCCATAGCCCGCGTTCAATCGCTTCATTGAATTTGGCCAACAGTTCATCATATCCGCAGGCATTATTATCAGCAATAAATTCGCGCACCGGATCATTTTCAACAAAGGCTTCAAATGCCAGATCAAAATGGTGGGATTTTACCGCGCCAGTAGTAGCGGCAAAAGCAAACATATAGTCCAGCGTGGCAATAATCTCAAATGCCCCCTTATAGCCATGACGCATGACCCCGTTCAACCATTTAGGATTAACAACCCGTGAACGCATCACAAGCGAAATTTCTTCCTCCAACGTGCGGGTAAGGGGACGCTCGGGGCGGGAATGATCATTATGATAATTTATCAGAGCGTGGCCACTTAAGGCACGGGCTGTAACGCTTAACCCCCCTTCAAACTGATAATAGTCGTCGCTGTCCAACAGGTCATGTTCACGATTGTCCTGATTATGTACCACCGCTTCAATGTTTTTCAGCCGCTGGGCAAATCGATCCCTTTCTGGCGCACCTCTGGTTTTTGCACCATAGGCATATTGACCCCAGTTCAGGAATGCTGTTGCCAGATCCTGTTCGTCATTCCAATTTGAACTATCCATGAGCCCCTGCAAACCCGCGCCATAGGCACCGGGTTTAGATCCAAAAATCCTGTGGCCCACACTAAGGGCCGCGTCTTTTTTGCTTTTGCCCTGTTCCATAAGTTTAAGAGCATCAGTGCGCATGGTTGCAGCAATGGGATTTTGTTCGGCAGGCTCATCCAATGCACCAACCGCGCGCACCGCCCGGTCAAACAGGGTAATAAGCTGGGGGAAGGCGTCGCGAAAAAAACCTGAAATCCGTAAGGTGACATCA
>JAJRRJ010000016.1 GCA_024279575.1 Alphaproteobacteria bacterium
GACAAAGGACACGGGATAGAATGGCCAAAAATGCCGATGCTCGCGCAAAATCAAACGCGCCCCTATCAGGGAGGAGATGGAACCGAAATCATTTGCCATTGTGAAAATGTCACGCGGGGCGAAATAAAAAGGGCATTGGAGGGCGACATTCCGGCCAAAACCCTTGGGGGTCTGAGGCGACGTACGCGGGCAATGATGGGCAGATGCAACGGGGTTTATTGCAGCGCCAGTATCGCCAAAATCACCAAAAATAAACTTGATGTCCCCTTAAGTGAGAGGGATATAAAATGAGTGACACCTATTGCAATGTCGCCATAGTGGGGGCCGGACCGGCAGGAATTGGTGCGGCGGCGGCGCTTGGGGAAGCTGGTATCAAGGATGTGGTGGTTTTTGATCGCGAAGCGCAGGCAGGGGGTATTCCACGCCATATTCACCACCCCACTTTTGGCTTGCTTGTATTCAAACGCCCTATGTCGGGGCCGCGATTTATTGAAAAAATCATAGCACGTTGCAAGGATGTGCGGTTTGAACTTGAGACAAGCATCACTGGAATAGAGCCAGCTGGTGTACTTGCAGCAGCAAGTTGCAAGGGAAGCAGAACAATTCACGCCCGCCACATAATTCTGGCGACCGGCGCGCGGGAAAAACCACGTCACCCCAGACTTGTTTCAGGGCTGAGGCCACAGGGAATAATGACCACTGGTGCGCTGCAGAAGTTCATTTACGGGGAAAAACTCAGCCCGTTTAAGCGCCCCATAATTGTGGGAACCGAACTGGTCAGTTTTTCCGCCCTTGCTACTTTGCGCGCGGGGGGGGCAAAGGCGCTTGCCATGATTGAAAGCAATTCGCGTATTAGCGCCTATCGCCCTGCTATGGGCTTTGGAGCGCTGATGGGCACACCTGTTCACCTGAATTCTCAACTTGTGGATATTGGTGGTCGGGACAAGGTTGAGTTTGTTACGATTAAAGGCCCGGACGGAACAAAGAACATTGCCTGCGACGGTGTAATTTTCAGTGGCGATTTTGTTGGGGAAACCGCGCTGATGCAGAGCAGTCACCTGGAAATGGGTATTAAATCACGCCTGCCCCTTGTTGATAACAGGTGGCTGAGTTCGGACAATAAAACCTCTGTGATTGGTAATTGTGTGCATCCTGCTGACATGGGGGATCAATGCTATCTGGAGGGGCTGGAAGCGGGCAGGAATATCGGGCAAATTCTCACCAATAAAGTCGATAACACCAGTGGGGAATTTGTAGCTATTTCCCATGACCCGGGCATAAAATTTTTAACACCCGGCGCTGTGAGAATAACATTGGGACAGCCTCAAAAAACAGATATCCGCCTGCATGTGCGTGCCCCCTTTTGGGGCAAGATCAATGTTGTGCAGAACGGGAAGGTTGTTTATTCAAAACGCCATCGCTGCCAGCCGGCCCGGCGGATCACTTTGCACAATGTCGACTTATCTGGAATTGAGCAAACCCAACAAAACAGCCCCACTGTTCAGACCCTTCCCCAAATTGAGGTTAAACTGGTCTGAGCGGTAAGTGTTCTAATTCCCGCCCGCCAAATCATCAATTTCGACCTCTGCCAACAGGGCCGCCCATGAGGCCCCATGCATATCGGGGTCGTGGATCGAGCCTTGAACAAAGGGGCGCGGGAAACTGAATTTGACCACATTGAGGGACGCGATATTGAACCGCTTTATCGTGGTGATATCAAGGGAAAATACAGCTGCAATCTGCTGCGTTTTCAGATGGGAGCAAATATGTTGGTAGTCACTTTTTGAGTTGCAAAAAATATCAATGGTCAACCAGAACGGGCCTGCATTTTTGCTGCGAACTTTTTTCACAATTTTTCCCAGTTCAGCCACAGGTGGTTACCTCCAGTGAAAAAGCCTGCATGGGATACTCAACAACCAGAACATGGTTGAGGCAAAACTCGTAAATTGCCCCGCGTTCTATTTCTGCAGGGGAAAAGGGAAAAGCAAAAGTGGGTTGTTCCTCAGCTTTGGTTAGCGGATGATGTAGCAAATACGGATTGAGTATTTTGGCAATTTCATTTGCGAGTTGCTGAGTGTTTGCGGTGACAATGGCCAAAATTCCCAGCTCTACAGAATCATGATTTTTTCGTGTTTCCAACTCGCCAAAGCTGGCGGAATGCCCGATAAGGCGAAGCTGAATATCAAATTCTGACGTTGAAACGGCAAGCCGCTCAATAACTTTTTCAGCGCACTTTCGTTTGACATCTGCCGCCCATTGGGAGGCATTATTGACATATCTGCGCTCACGCAACAAAGCAAACGAAACACTCTGATAACCACAAATACGCGCCCCTTCCAGCTTTAGCGTATAGGGGGGTTGCGGAACCCATTTAGAGCCTGTTACCCGCACTGAACGCTCATCCAATGCCTGATAGAGTGCATTGCTGACATCCAGATAACCCCCGGGTTCATGCAAAATATAGGGATCAGAATTTTCATAAAGCATGTGGGCGGAAACAGTTTGTGGCGTCGCCGATGAGGATTTTGCGGTTGGGGTGACACTAAATCCATGATTATCAAAATCGACAATAATGACCCCGGACTGGGGATTTGTCGCACAAAGCGCTCCACATTCTCCAATTTTTGCACCGTGCCATGCTGCCCCGGCATGACAGTTTTTCATCAGGGGCAATGCGCTGATGATGGCAGTATCTGTGGTGCGCCCGGCAATAATGATATCTGCGCCGGTGTTCAGGGCCGCGCTGATTTGTTCCGCTCCGGCCAGGGCAACAATATTGCTACACTGAGCAAAGGTCTGAGCGTCAATCTCAGGCGCATGGGGCAGAGGTTGAATGCGTCCCTCGTTGTAGGCGGCGACCAAATCCGGCGCTTTTTGCTGGCTACGCAAAACTGCAATTTTAAGTTTCTGCCCCAGTTCGCCCGCAATCTCCTTTGTGATCTCAAGCATCCAGTTTACGGCACTATCGGACCCACAAGTCCCCGCGCTGCCAATAATAAGAGGGACATTTAGTTGCGCGCGTGCCTGCATCAGACCAGCCCACTCAACCTTTGTTGATTGGCGCGAATATTTAGACACGCCCTGCCCCAGATAAGCGGGGCCAGAATCCGTTGAGCCGCCATCAATGGCGATCACATCAGGGTTCATATCCAGCGCGGTTTGCAAGGCCGCTTTATCGTAATTGAGGCCAAGGGCACCGGATGGAACAAGAACCCTGATCATATCAATCTGTGATCCTCTGGGGCTTTTTTAGTATCCCGCGCAGGAACATTGGGGCGACAAAACCAACGATTGCTGCAACCCAAAGCCCGATGGAGATTGGCGAGGAAAACAAATAGGTGAATTCGCCATCAGCAATCACCATGGCACGGCGCAACGCATCTTCCATATGTCCGCCAAGAAGTATGCCCATAATCACGGGCACAGTTGGAATATCCAGCTTGCGCAAAACATAACCCAACACACCAAAGCCAACCATCAAAAGCAGATCAAAATAGCTGGAGGAAAGCGAATAAATACCCACAAAGGAAATCATGGTAATGCCCGGCAAAAGCACCCAGGGGGGGGACTGAAAGAACCCGCACAAAAATTCTAACCATCGGCACGTTCATCAACAGCAAAACAAAGTTGGCAATTAAAAGCGATGCAATCAGCCCCCAGACAACTTCGGGGCGATCGTTGAACAAAGTGGGGCCCGGAGTAATGTTCAATGTCATTAGCAAAGCCAACAGAACCGCAGTGGTGCCGGACCCGGGCACCCCCAAAGTGAGCATGGGAACGAGCGCCCCACCGGCGGCGGCGTTATTCCCCGCCTCGGGCGCTGCAACACCTTTGGCGACCCCTGTACCAAAACCACCATCTTTGCCCGCGATGGACTTTTCACTCATATAGGCAAGAAAACTACCCAGAGATGCACCGGCGCCGGGCAAAATTCCGGCAATGAACCCCACGATACTGGCCCGCAGCATCGTCCACTTTGTTGCGGCAATATCGCGCCACGGAATGGTGACCTTTTTGAGCTTTACCCCGATTGAGGAACCTTTGCCGTGGTTTTCAATGAAGAAAAATACTTCGGCGATAGCAAACAGCCCCACAATGGCAACAAGGAAATCCACTCCATCCATTAAATGCATGTTACCACCCGTCAAACGGGGCAGGCCTGAATTATTGTCAACGCCAATCATGGCGATACCCAGCCCGATACAGGCGGCAATGGCGGCCTTTGCCTGATTGTTGGAGGCCATCCCCCCAAGAGTACAAAAGGCCAGCAGATAAAGCGCAAAATATTCTGCCGGACCAAAAAGGTAGGCGACGCGGGCCAACATCGGGGCCAGAAGCATCAGGCCAATGGTTGCAAATAGAGCACCGACGAACGAGGCCACACCAGACAATACCAGCGCATCCCCTGCCCGGCCCTTTTTGGCCATCGGATAACCATCCAGCGTGGTCATCAGGGCGGGTTCATCGCCAGGAATATTGAGTAGAATTGAGCTGATGCGGCCTCCGTACATGGCCCCGTAATACACCGAAGTCATCAACACCAGTGCCGAGGTGGCATCAAGCCCCAAGGTAAAGGTGATTGGAATTAGGATTGCAACGCCATTGGAGGGACCAAGGCCTGGCAATGCGCCAATAATAGTTCCAAGGAAACAACCGATAACCGCCAACATCAAAGTGTAGGGCGAAAGCGCAATTGAAAAACCTAGAGCAAGATTTGCAAAAATGTCCATGTTTTCTAACCGATCCAGCTTTTAGGAAACGGGACCAGTCCCAGCCCCAATGCATATTTGAATAAGAGAAACAACCCGACGGACAGGCCCAGTCCAGTCAGAACTGCCATGCGTCGGCGAGGTGAAATCTGAAAGCTCAAAATGCCGGCGGCAATGGCAGTTGGGATTAAGAACCCAAAGGGTTTGAGCGCGTAGGCATAGGCGATCAGCACGATTATGGCGATGAACAGCGAGCCAAATGTGCGCAATGGCGGCCAGTCCGGGTCATCATCAGGGCGCACAATCAGCACAAGGCCGGAAATAGCTGCGACAATGCCAATCAGTATGGGGAATGTTCTTGGGCCCACCGGGTCAGACAAAAAACTTGTCTGAATTTGAGTGGCGCTTGCGATATAGGCAAGCGCCACAAAAAGTGTGACCAGTCCAAATATCCGGTCACTTTTCATTATTGAATGACACCAATTTCTTTGGACAGTTGGTTGATTTCAGCAATCAGACCATCAACATAGCTTTGGAAGTCACCACCAACTTTGGTAAATGGTGCAAGACCATTTGCCACCATGGCTGCTTTCCAATCATCACTGTCTGCAACCTGTTGCAGGCGATCGGCCCACATGTTGAACGTGTCATCGCTTACCCCTTTAGGGATATACAGCCCGCGCCAGTTTACAGCGACAACATCAAAGCCCTGTTCTTTTGCGGTTGGTATATCCTCAAAACCGGGAATACGCTCATCAGTCAATACGGCCAGCACGCGAATATCACCCGCTCCCAGGAAGCCAACAATTTCGGACATATCACCGGTCATAACCTGCGTAAATCCACCGATTGTCTGGGTGATTGCATCTGCTCCGCCATCAAGGCCGATATATTTTACCGCTGTAATATCGGTAAAGTCAGCACGCTGCAAAATCATCAAAGGCTTAAGGTGGTCAAAGCCGCCAACCGCAGAACCGCCAGCAAAAGTAATGGAACCGGGATCCGTTTTAATGGCATCAACCATATCACCAAGGGACATAAGCGGGCTGTCTTTTGCAACCACGATGACACCGGGGTCAGCACCAATGGCACCAACGAAGCGCACCTGATCGGCAGTCATGCCCGCATAGGCATTTTGCGCCAGACGGGTTGAGGTGGCCGTTGAGGCTGCAACAATCAGTTCCGCGTCATCATTACGTTCGTTCACCACATGATTGAAGGCAAGGCCACCACCGGCCCCTGCCATATTGGGTACCTGAATTGGCTTGTCCACCAGCCCGATATCAAACATAATTTTGCTGATTTGACGGCAGGTAAAGTCCCAGCCACCACCCGGATTTGCCGGTGCAACACATTCAGCTGATGCAGCAATACCAACTGAACTGACGGCCATAGCAGCGCCCAGAGCGAGCGTTTTGAAAAAATGTGTTTTCATAGTTTCCTCCCATTTGACATACAGGTTTTTCCCTGCACATCCTAGGAGATGAAACCCATAACCTGACACCAACCTGTCACGGATATAAATGGGGAGAAAATTTTTGAAGATCATTTTGGGAGTAAATTTTGAGGTTTTTACTGGTCGAGGACAACAGGCAGCTGGCAAAAGCCCTGTGCGAACGCTTTGCACTGGATGGGCATGTGGTGGACCGCGCCCATGATTTGACCAGCGCCCAAACCAGCATACGAACCGTTGCTTATGATTTGATTTTACTGGATATTATGCTGCCCGATGGCGATGGCAGGGATTTTTTGAAAACCCATCGCAACAGGCAGGGTAAAACCCCGATTATTGTGCTTACTGCACGTTCTGAAATTTCTGACCGGATCAGTGTTCTGGACCTTGGGGCGGACGATTATATTATCAAGCCGTTTGATTTTGCCGAACTTGAGGCGCGGTGTCGGGCGGTTTTGCGACGGCAGGGGGGGAGCGGAAATAACGAAAAGAAGTTTGCAGATATTATTTTTGATTCGAACAAAGGCACCCTTTGCTTTGGTGAACACGTTGAAGACCTGCGCAATCGGGAACTGCGATTACTGGAGGTGTTCTTTTCCTCGCCCAACCAGATTTTTGCAAAAACATACCTGATGGACAGGCTTTTCTCATTCGCGGAAGATGTTTCAGAAAACGCTATCGAAGTCTATGTGGGACGGGTGCGGAAAAAACTGGCAGGATCTGGCGCAAAAATTGAAACAGTGCGCGGCATCGGCTACCGAATGGTTCAGAATTGATGGAATTGGGGCAAAAACGAAGGTCGATCAGATGGCGCCTGGTAATTCAGCTCTCGATTATTGCTGCCGTTATGTCTCTGGCGTTTTTTCTCGCAGTACGCGCGGTTGCCGAGCAGGCAGCGGCGGATACGCAAGATGATATTTTAGCGGCTTCGGCAACCTCAATCGCCGATGCGTTATATTCAGAACGCGGAGAGGTGCGCCTGGAATTGCCCTATTCCGCCCTGTCGATGCTTGGAACCATCAGCGAGGATCAGGTGTTTTATCGCATAGTGGCCAACGATGTTACACTGACCGGCTATGATGATCTTGCAATTCCTGCGGCGCAGGATCACAGTCGCACTCCGGTTTTTTCAACGACAACCTATCGGGGAGCGGAGGTGCGAACTGTTGCCATGTCACGGGCAGTAAGTACCGGCAATTTGGCGCAGGACGTCACCGTTGTTGTGGCGCAAACACGTCTGGGACTTGCAGCGACTTCATCGCGCATTACCTCCAGCGCCACAGCTGTTGCGGTCGGTTTTTTTCTGGTAGCCACATTGCTTAGTTTGTTCGCTGCCCAAAGTGCGGTGACCCCGCTAAATCGCCTGACAAAATCGGTTACACGGCGGGGACCGAATGATTTGCGCCCGGTGGTTTCTGAAATCCCCAGCGAACTGGTGCCTCTGGTTGACGCACTGAACGGATTTTTAGCCCGGCTGCGCGCATCGCTTACCCGTTCAGAGGAATTTATTGTTGAAGCTGCTCACCGTATTCGCACACCTTTAGCCACGGTGCGCACGCAAGCCGAGGTTGTTTATCGGCAGATGGAAAAGCCAAAAAACAAGCGCTCCGTGCGTGAGATGATCCGGGCGGTGGATGAAAGCTCCCGATCCGCAGGGCAACTGCTTGAACATGCGATGGTCTCGTTGCGCACAGATCAACTGGACACTCAGGAAATTGATCTGGTGGACTTGATGGGGGATATTTGCGAGCGGGTCAGACCAACCTGTGATCTGAAAGACATTCACCTCAACCTTGATCTTTGCGCACAACCGGCAAAAATTCTGGGCGATCCGATTTTGTTGCAAAGTGCGGTTCATAATATTCTGGATAATGCCATCAAATATTCCCCGGCAGACAGCACCATTACCTTGAGCCTTGAAAAGGGGGACAGCTATCGCATGACATTTAGCGATCAGGGGCGCGGCTTTGGCGGCGCCGACCCCGCAAATCTGGTGCACCGGTTTACCCGTGGGGCTAATGTTTCAGATATAATCGGCTCGGGGCTAGGGCTAACGATTGCCGATGAGGTTGTACGCGCCCACAACGGCTATTTGGAAATCAAGCAAAACAAGGAAGGGATCGGCGCATGCGTTTCACTCGTTTTGCCTGTGTCATAGGGATATTTTTCGGGTTGGTTTTTGGGGCTAACGGCTTTGAAACCGAGGAGCAAAAAATCTATTCCAGCTCAAACGCCACACAGACATTACGTATTATTTCCACCGCTGACATTGAGGCGTTTGAGCCGATTGTTTATGCCTTTCAACAGCAAAATCCGAGCGTGAATATTGATTATGTGGTGGCCAGCAGTTCGGAGCTTATGAAGGCGATCTATGAGGAAAATGCCAGCTTTGATCTGGCAATTTCTTCCGCCATGGATTTGCAGACAAAAATCGCCAATGACGGTTTTGCCAAAACCTACACATCCGAGGCGACAGATGCCCTGCCCGCCTGGGCCAAGTGGCGCAATCAGGTGTTTGGGTTCACTCAGGAACCTGCCGTGCTGGTTATTTCAGAGGCGGATTTTTCAGACCTGAGCGTACCCACAACCAGAAAAGAACTTATTGATCTGTTGCGCGATAACCCGGAGAAATTTACTGGTCGGATCGGCACCTATGATGTGCGGATTTCAGGACTTGGCTATCTTTTTGCAACACAAGATTCTCGTAATACAGAATCCTTCTGGCGATTGACCGAAGTTATGGGACGGCTTGATACGCGGCTGTATTGTTGCTCGGGGGAAATGATCAGCGATGTGGCTGCCGGGAAAATTGCTCTGGCCTATAATGTACTGGGCAGTTACGCCAATTCGCGTCTGAAAAACACACCGGGCATTCGCGTGGTACCGCTTGATGATTTTTTAGGGGTAATGCTGCGAACCGCGCTTATTCCTGAGGGAGCAAGGAACCCGGCCGCCAGTGGTCTGATGATCGACTTTCTGGTGCAATTGAATGGGCGACCTGAACTTAACAAACTTACCGGCCTCCCCCCCATTAACAGCCTCACCCTGCAAGAGGGCAGCGCCATGCGGCCCATCCGTCTTGGCCCGGGGTTGCTGGTATTTCTGGATAGGATGCGCCGTGAGACTTTTTTGCGCAGCTGGACCAATTCCATCGCACAAAATTAGGGAAATCAGTCGCCTTTCCCCCAGGTCGTGTAAAACTCAAGACATTCGCTGTTTGCCAGAGCGGTTGTATTTTTTATGGCACGGCCATGAATGGCATCTCGGATTGCCAATTCAGAAATTTTTCCTGAACGCGTTCGGGGAATATCTGGAACAGCAACAATTTGAGCTGGAACATGGCGCGGCGTGGCGCCGGTGCGAATGTTTTTTCGCACAAGGTTTTGCAGGTCGGCGCTGAGTTTGCCCCCCTCAGCAAGGCGAACAAACAGGACCACCTGCTGGTCGCCGTCTTTATCCTTTGCCACCGCAGCGGCTTCGAGTATCTCGGGGATTTTTTCAACCTGCCGATAAATTTCGGCAGTGCCAATGCGCACGCCGCCCGGATTAAGGGTTGTGTCTGAGCGCCCATGAATGATGAACCCTCCACCGGGGCGCTTTTCAACAAAATCCCCTTGCGCCCACATATTTTCAAAACGGGAAAAATAGGCCTTGTGGTAAAGGGAACCGTCTTTGTCGCCCCAGAACTCAATCGGCATTGAGGGGTGGGGTGTGCGACAAACAAATTCACCCGGTTCGTTCTCCAGTGGGTTTGCATTTTCATCCAGCGCATCCAGCTCCATTCCCAGCATGGCCCCCTGCAACTGGCCGCGATGCACCGGCAAAGTGGGGACACCACCAACAAAACAGGCACAAATATCAGTGCCCCCGGATACAGAAGCCAGGTGAACATCTGCCTTCCAGTCCCGGTAAATATAGTCAAAGCTGCGCGGCAACAGGGTGGAACCGGTGGAAAGGATAGTTTTCAAATGCTCAAAATTATGGGTTTTTACCGGTTTGACTTCAAACTTTGAACAGGCATCGATATATTTGGCGGATGTGCCAAAAACACTCACCAGTTCTTGCTCAACAATATCAGGCAAACGCGTTGGCTCAGGATAAAAGGGATTACCATCATAGGTAACCAGCGTTGCCCCAAGGGACAGGGCGCTAAGCTGCCAGTTCCACATCATCCAGCCGCAGGTGCTGAAATAAAACAGACGGTCACCGGATTTGATATTTGTACCAAGCGATTGTTCTTTTTTGTGTTGCAACAATAAACCGCCGGCGCTGTGAACAATGCACTTTGGCTTTCCAGTGGTGCCCGAAGAAAACAAAATGGCTAATGGTGCATCGAACGAGGCTAAATGAAACGGTATTTTTTCCGGCGCGAAAGGGGCAAGAAAACTGGTCAGAGACTTTGAGGGTTTGCCAAAACCCTGTCCTTCGTCAATTTTCCCCAATATGACCACCACTTCAACCGAGGGAGTGGCTGCAACCGCCTTTATGGTATCATCAATTGCAATTTGTTTGTTGCCATAACTATACCCGGGTACAGCAATCAGCACTTTTGGCGAAATTTGCGCCAACCGATCTGTGGCGCCAGCGGGGCCAAAATCGGGTGAACATGAGGCCCATATTGCGCCGATGGCGGCGCTTGCAAGGTAAAATTGTGTGGCTTCAATATCATTGGTCACGATGGCAGCAATCCGGTCCCCCGGTTTTACGCCGACCTGTTTTAACGCCTGAACAATCCGCGACCCCTCGTCCCTTAGCTGAACACGCGTGATTTCACGGCGCTCACCATCGTTAAGGTGGGCGACCATCGCTAAACTGTCATCGGGGTTTGCCAGCATGTTTTGGGCATAATTCAACTTTGCGCCGGGGAAAAATTTTGCATCCCGTATGGTTTTTCCCGGCTCAAACGCGACATCGCCCTTATGGCCGATAATATCAAGAAAATCCCAAAGCGCATAATAATACTGATCTGGCTGTTTAATGCTCCACTCCAGCAGACCCGCATAGTCTTCAGGCGCACAGTGATGCTGGTCAGCTGTTGCCAGTGCAAACTGCCACAGGGAAGAATTTTCTTTACGCTCCCTTGAGGGTTCCCAAAGAATTTTTTCGTTCACGTTCCTAGTTCCTTTGAATACACATGGCGATGCCCATGCCACCACCAATGCAAAGGGTGGCAAGCCCTTTGGATACATTCTGCCTCTTCATTGCATATAAAAGCGTTACCAGAACACGCGTTCCAGAAGCACCAATGGGATGACCAAGCGCGATGGCTCCCCCGTTGATATTAACCTTTGCCTCATCAATACCCAACTGAGAAATCACCGCGATGCTTTGGGCTGAAAAAGCTTCGTTAATTTCCCAAATGTCTACGTCGCCAACACTCCACCTGGCTTTTTCCAAAGCCAGTTTGGAAGCAGAAATTGGCCCCAGCCCCATAAAAGCGGGATCTAACCCCACATGCGCAAAGGAGCGAATTGTTGCCAAAGGTGCAATATTGCGCACAGTGGCCTCGCTGGCGCTCATCAGGACAACCGCTGCGGCACCATCGTTGATGCCCGAAGCATTGCCGGCGGTGACGGTCCCACCTTTGTCAAATACCGGGCGTAATTTTTCAAGGCCGGCTAAATCGGCATCATGGCGAATAAATTCGTCCCGTTCAAAAATTACCGGTCCTTTCCGGGTAAGAATTTCAATTGGTACGATTTCATCCGTAAAACGATTGCCTTTATCCGCAATAGAGGCCTTTTGTTGGGAGCGAAGGGCAAATTCATCCTGTTTTTTGCGGGAAATAGAATCTTGGCGGGCAATATTTTCAGCCGTGTTACCCATGGGATAGCCATAAAACGCATCGCTTAAACCATCGCGCATGACGGTGTCGACAAGCTCAATATTACCCAGTTTTTTCCCCTGACGCAGGGTGGCCACATGGGGGGCATTGCTCATGCTTTCCTGCCCACCAGCCACGACAATTTTTGCATTTTGTGTCTGGATCTGCTGTGCCGCAAGAGCCACAGCGCGCAAACCTGAACCACAGACCTGATTGATGGACATTGCGGGAGCAGCGTCATCGATTTTTGCCGCACGCGCTGCCTGTCTTGCCGGGTTCATCCCTGCCCCTGCGCTCAACACCTGCCCCATGATTGTTTCATCAACTTGTGCGCCCTCAACACCACATTGTTCCAGGGTTTGTGCAATAACCTGCGCGCCAATTTCGTGAGCCTGCAAAGGAGCCAAGGCGCCACCAAGGTTACCAATGGGAGAACGTTTGCCCGCTACAATTACGATTTCATCCATAAAAGGTTCCTTTTTGCGGTTCGGAAAAAATCAAAATCCCCTGCCAGCGATGTTTGGCACTGAGTGGAACAGGTTTCAATACAAAAACCAAGATTTGAACCATGCAAAAGGGGAACAGCTTTTGATAAAGCCCTATGGAAGGGGAAAACCATTTTTTATTCAAGTGCCTGCTGAACAGACAAACCTATTGAACAGCAATCCCATCAAGATAGTAGCGAACCATTTGAGGTTCAAGACCAATGAAACAGGTACTCCCGATAGGGGGGGCGTTTTCACGCAATTTCAGTTTTATGTTAATATCGTCAGAAAGCTTCACATTAACGATTGCGCTGTTTCCTAAATCCTGAACATCCAGCACCTGTGCACAAAACGATTGCTCAGTTCTATCTTCCTGAATATGTACAAACTCTGGTCTGATACCAACTTTAATTTGCGCATCATCTGACAACCTGGCCTGTTCCAGAACTCCAACCGGCAAGTCTAAAACAAAAACAACTCCCCCTTTTACCTTGGCGTCCATAAAATTCATTGATGGCGATCCAATAAAATATCCAACATGCTCATGGAGTGGATTTTCAAAAAGTTCCTGGGGCGTACCCATTTGAACAATACGCCCATCACCCATGACAACGACCTGCTCAGCTAAGGTCATCGCTTCATTTTGATCGTGGGTTACATAGACAAGAGTGTGCCCATGGCGCGCGCTGATATCGCGCAATTTACGCCGCAGGGAAAATTTTAATTGGGGATCAATTACAGTTAATGGTTCATCCATGAGGATAACGGCAACGTCATCACGCACCAAACCGCGTCCCAGTGAAATCAATTGTTTAAGGTCGGGCGTTAGACGCCGCGCCGGGCTTTGCAGGATTTCGTCGAGATTCAACAATTCGGCGACTTCATTTACCCGCTTGTCAATTTTTGTGCGTTCCATTCGGGCGCATCGAAGCGGAAAAGCCAGGTTTTCGTATACGGTTTTAGCCGGATAAACGACTGGAAACTGGAAAACCTGCGCGATATTTCTCTTGGTCGTACCAAGATTTGTGACATCGACTCCATCAACCAAAATCCGCCCTTGGCTTGGTGTCAAAATACCAGACACAATATTGAGCATTGTGCTTTTCCCACAACCTGAGGGCCCCAGAAGAGCGTAGGTTCCTCCATCCTCCCAGGTTAAGTCCATTGGGAACAAGGCGTAGTCAGGCTCCCCATCAATGCTGGTATAGGCGTGGCCTATGCCCTTAAGCTCAATTTTGGCCATTTTGCTTACCCTTTTCACCCAAAACACTTTTTCTAGGCGGGGCAACGACAAGTTCACCCTCGACATCGCTGAAAACATACAATCGAGATGCATCAAGCGAAAAATGCACATCCCCTGTTTCCCCAAAGTGGTGGACACCTTCAGTTTCCAAAACAAGTGAGCGCCCGGATAAATCCAGATGCACAATAGTGCTGGATCCATTGACTTCAGATAATATAATGGGCGCATTCGCACCATCGCGCTCTAAAACCACATCCATAGCCCGGATACCAAAAGTGTATTTTCCCGGCTTGAGCTTCCCCAAGTGTTCTGGAAGATCAACATGAAGCGATTCAGCAATACAAATACGTCCATCGGCAATTTCTCCATCCACTAAATTCATTGGCGGATCGTTGAACACCTGTGCTGAAATGGTAGTTGCTGGAAAGTGGAACACATCACTACATTCGCCAACTTGAACGACACGCCCTTCGTGCAGCACGACAACCTGCCCTTGCAAAATCATAGCCTCTGCCGGCTCCGTTGTGGCATATACGACCAAGCGGTCAGTGCTGTCCTTGAACAATCGGCGGAATTCCTCCCTCAATTGCTCACGCAACTTGTAATCCAGATTGACCAAAGGCTCATCCAGCAACAACAAATCGGTATCTTTGACCAATGAGCGGGCCAGCGCTACACGTTGCTGTTGTCCCCCGGATAACTCACTGGGATTACGTTCAAGATATTCCTCAAGGCCCAACAGTTCGCTGACATAATCCAGCTTTTCTTTAATTGCTGTTGCATTGAGTTTTGCGCGCCGTAAGGGAAAGACAATATTTTCACGCACGCTCAGATGGGGATAGTTTACAAACTGCTGGTAGACCATACCAACGCGCCGCTCCCAGGCTGGCACGTTTAACAGATCTTTCTTGTTTTTCATAAGCGCACCGGAGCTAACCTCCTGCAACCCGGCAAGCACTTTTAATAGCGTGGTTTTCCCTGCAAGGGTTCGACCAATTATTGTCACCACACCGGAATTGGGCAGCTCAAGATTTATATCAATAAGGTGTGGCTCATCGTTTATGTGCACGTTCAGACTTTGAATTGCATAACCCATCGTATTTCCTATTTACTCGCCACTGAAATTTTACCCTTTTCAAGGTAGCGCTCGACCAGAAATGCCACGATAATAAGCGGCGCAACTGAAATCAGTGCAGATGCTGACAGGCTCCACCAGGGTGTTACAGATGAGTTGAGTGACACAATTGCCACTGGTAATAACTGGGTATTGGTAAACGTCAGGGTAAACGCAAAGAAAAAGTCGTTCCATCCGAAAACGACACAAAAAATACCTGCAACCACAAGACCGGGCAAAGAGTTGGGAAGGATAACACGCCAGAATGCTTCGAAAGGGGTGCATCCGTCTATCATGGCGGTTTCATCCAATTCGCGCGGAATGTTGTTGAAAAAATCCACCATAACCCAAACTGCAATAGGCAATAACAGGGCAACGTAAACAATAATCAAACCGAAAATCGTGTCCAATAAACCAAAGTAGCCAAGCATCAGAAAAAATGGAATTGCCAACACCACCGGGGGCATAATGCGCTGAGAGATAAAGAAAAAAGTTAGATCCGTATTGCTAATTGGTCCGACTTTATAACGAAACCTGGATAGGCCATATGCGGCCAGCGTACCCAATGCCAGACTGATTGCACTGGCGGAAAGAGTGACAATCAAACTGTTTGTAAAGGGGCCAACCACATCAATACTGCCGGCCCCGGAGCCAAAAAGGCCCTTCCAGGCAGCCAAAGATGGCTCATAATCAACCCAGGGCAGATAAGTTGCGCCCCCCATTACCCCGTTTGCAGTTTTGAACGAAGTCGTCAAAGCCCATAAAAAAGGCGCCACCACAAATGCACTCCACAGGACAATCGCTATTACTTTAAAGATTTTGAAAAAGTTTAGCATTTACTATGCCCCCGGTTTCACAAGTGTTTTTGTCAGAATTTTTGCGATTATTGTGAGCAGGACAATCATTATGACTAAATAGGTCACAGAGAGCGCCGCTGCATACCCGATCTGAAAGTCCCTCAGGCCTCGAATAAAAATGTAATAGCTTGATGTCTCGGTTGAGGTTCCCGGTCCCCCGGAGGTGATAACGTAAACCGTTTCCATAATTTTTGACGCTTCGATCAGTCGAATTATCAGGGCGCCAACGGAAATGGGAGCCATTGCCGGAAAAGTCACATTAAAAAATGTTCGTATCGGACCTGCCCCGTCAATTGCAGCCGCCAGAAACGGCTCTTTGGGCAAAGACAAAAGCCCGGCAAGCAACAGCAAAAACATAAATGGTGTCCACTGCCAGACATCAACCAGAATAACGACAACGGTGGCCCATGCAGAATGGGTCAGCCATGGTATTGTACCAAGGCCCAACATGCCTGCAAGATCATTTGCCGGCCCCAGGGATTCATGAAAAATTGTGCGCCAGATAACTGCCATTACCACCGGTGTAGTCATCATGGGGATAAGGAACAGAACCCGTGTTATCCGACGGAATTTAACTTGACGCCAGACCAACAAAGCCAATCCAAACCCAAGCAAATATTCAAGTACTACCGAAGTAAAGGCAATAGCGCCCAAGCGAGATAACGATTGCCAAAAGCGCCCATCAGCAAATAGACGCCCATAATTTGTCCCCCCAATCCAATCCAGTCCAGGGCGAATTGCATCCCAGCCTGAAAAGCTCACCCGGACGGTAAAAATCAGGGGAAACAGAATAATGCCCAAAAGAATTAGCAGCCCCGGCAAAAGGAAAATCAGTTTATAGCGCGTTAGACCTTGCACGAAAGGATCCCTTTATTTTGACGGATAAGTTCACGAAAAGTGTCAAGCAAACAAAACACTTCACCTGGTTTAGATATGCCGAAGCGAGAGTTTTCTCCCGCTCCGGCTGTATTTTTACTGATTGTCTTCTAGTGCAACCACACTGGCATAGGCGGCACGAACCGTATCAGCACCAATCCTGTCGACAATTTCAGCCCATTCTTTTGCCACTTGATCGAGGGCAGCCTGAGGCTCCATTTGTCCGGCAATGGCCGATGCAACACCGGTTGCCATTCACGTCATAAACTGGTTGACGCCGGGCACACGCAAATCGAATACGCGGTTTTGGCTGGTATCCATGCTTGAAAGGGTTTCCACATAACTTGCCGCAAGACTTTCATCCCAGCCAAGTTTATTGGTCCACAGGTCAGCATCAAAGTGGCTTTCGCGATAAGGGTTCACACCAAAACGCCCGATTTGCAAATCTGACAGTGTGTTGGCTTCGTTGGAAAAGAAACACAGGTAATCAAATGCCATATCCTGATTTTGAGAACGGTTTGATACAGCAGATGTCCAGCCCCAGGTGATATAGGGCGCGCGGTTTGGTTCATCAAACGTGTCCCATTGGCCCGTATCCCGGTTCCAGACTTGAGAGGCACCTGGCAAGGGCGCTGCCGCTACATTGTTACGAATTGGACTATCTTCCTGCTGGGCCTGAATGAAGGCATCATCCCAGGAATAGCTCATGAGCGCCTGCCCACCACCAAATGAGAATATTTCATCACCAAGACCAAAGTTTGCACCACCAGGTGCCCAATCTTTGGAGGCCTCGATAAACAATTCAAGTCCACGCACAAAACCTGGAGTGTTGATAAGCGGCTCCATGGTTTCAAGGTCAAAGAAGAAACCACCTTTGACATCAGGGTGTTTTGCAAATGCTGCGGCCCGGCTGATAAAGGCCGAGAACATCAGGTCATCACGCTTGGCAACTTCGGCTGAGCCATAGTTGTTGGTTCCATCTCCGCTCCAGTCCCAACCTGAAAAAACACGGGCGACTTCATTGTATTCTTCCCAAGTCGCGGGAACTGTAAGATCGCGTCCGGTCTCAGACTTAAACCTTTCCTGCATCGCGGGGTCCGAAAAAATATCAGTGCGATATTTCAGATAATGGCGATCCCCATCCATGGGATACTGGATCATTTGCCCATCCCATGTGGCCACATCAATATAGTTGCGGGTCACGTCCTGCATGCCCGGAGAGTTCTGATAGGCTTCAGGAACCGGCGCAAGATAGCTGTTCAGATCACCAATCCACAATGATGCATAAAACAAAACATCATATGCATTCTGGTTTGTCTGGAACGGGATCAGAATTCGCTGGAACAAATCGCCGAAAGGCACATGCACAACATTGACTTTTGCACCTGTCAATTCTTCAAACTGCTGAGCATGCAATGCAGTTGGTTCGCCAATCACCGGAATTGCATGGCTGATAATGTTGAGCGTACGGCCTGAATAATCCTTCGCATCCATAGATGCATAAGAACACATCCCGGGAATATCTGCTTCAATGCCAAAGCGCGTATAGTCCTCTTGAGAATAGCCGGTAGAGGCAGATACTATTGCCAGTGCGCTCACCGCACCCATTAATAGCTTATGTTTCATTTTTCTTCTCCCTTAAATGACAATAAGTGGTCTTTTCCGCCTTTAAGAATGGAACTGATGTCAGTCGGCGGACCTGACGATCTAAAAATTGCCCCAATACCCCGGAACACGATCCAAAGGATCTTCGGCTTTAGGGGATGAGTACTGCGCGGCCATGGATGATGCCGTGATGCAAATCCAAAAGAGCTTTATTTGCATCTTCAAGTCTGTATTCCGCTGTCGAAAGCTCGACCTTTCCCTGGTCAGCAAGGGCCATCAGTTCAACAAGTTCAGGATAGGTCCCAACCAGATTGCCGATAATGCGCTTTTCAGACGTAATCATATCAATTGTCGGAATTTCAAGTTTGCCGCCATAACCAACGATATAATAGGCACCATCATTGCGGGTCATTTCCAAACCCTCTTTTATGGTTGAGCCTTCTGCAACAAAATCGATAACAGCCTCAGCACCCCATCCCCCGGTATAGGCAAGCACTTGATCAACCTGACTGCCATCAACCAAAACCAGTTCATCCGCGCCACATTTTGCAGCCAGGTCTAATGATTCCTGAGAGGTATCAACGGCAATAATCCGCGCGGCACACAAGGCGCGAAGAACCTGAAC
>JAJRRJ010000226.1 GCA_024279575.1 Alphaproteobacteria bacterium
CAACCACCGGAATACCGGAAATTTTATGCAAATCCATCAGCGCATGGGCATCGGCAAGGGTGGCGCTGGGGCCAATTGTAATCGGGTTGACCACCATGCCACTTTCAAACTTCTTGACCTGACGCACCTGCTCGGCCTGCTCGTGGGGCTCCATATTGCGGTGGATCACCCCCATGCCCCCGGCCTGGGCCAGGGCAATGGCCATATTGCTTTCGGTCACCGTATCCATGGCGGAGGAAAGGATGGGTAAATTCAAGGTGATATCGCGGGTGATTTTTGTGCGCAGACTTACTTCTGCGGGCATAACGCTGGAGGCAGCGGGTTGCAACAAAACATCGTCAAATGTCAGTGCAGATTCACCAGTTGCGGAGGAAATAATTTGTGCCATTGCCAGTCTCTCCTTGGCGCTGATTGTAATCAGAAATATTGGAACAGATGCATTTTTCTCGCCTAAAAAGACGAATCGGCAAAAATGCTGAGTTGGCACGGGTCAATATCACCTGAACTATGCCTTGGCTAGTTAACAAGAAAACAAATGTTTGCGTGGGTGGGGTCCATTAGATTCATCCATTGCTATATCAGACCCTGACAAGTACTTTCATGCTTTGTTCCGAGTCGGAATATTCCATGTCACGCATTGTCCCTTTAATCCTGTCTGTCGCATTGTTCATGGAAATGATGGACGCGACCGTTATTGCCACGTCGTTGCCCGCTATTGCCCTGGACATCGGGACAGATCCGGTGGCGCTTAAACTCGCGCTGACTTCGTACCTTGTGGCGCTGGCCATATTTATTCCGGTAAGTGGCTGGCTCTCTGACAGGTATGGCGCTGTGAATGTGTTTCGGATTGCCATTGGCGTTTTTATGCTTGGCTCGCTGGCCTGCGCATTTTCAAATTCGCTGGAAACTTTTGTGATTTCCAGATTTTTGCAAGGCATGGGCGGCTCGATGATGATGCCGGTCGGGCGGGTTCTTTTGCTGCGTGCAACGCCAAAATCAGACCTGGTATCAGCAATGGCATGGCTGACCATTCCCGCTCTGATTGGTCCATTGGCAGGGCCACCCCTTGGTGGATTCATCACCACATATTTCAGTTGGCACTGGATATTTATCATTAACATTCCCATCGGAATTGTCGGCATTTTTCTCGCCGGAAAATATCTGCCTCGATCCGGGAAAAGGATAAAAACCTCACTGGATTTAACGGGTTTCCTTTTAGTTGCCATCACCTTATCAGGTATTGTATTTGGTCTGTCGGTTATCTCGCTGCCCGCGCTGCCTCCTGCTGTGGGGGCAACCACTCTGGCGCTCGGGCTACTTGCCGGCTTTGCTTATTGGCGTCACACTTTGATTGTTGATAAACCAATCCTTGATCCCAAAATTTTCCGTGACAAAAACTTCACAATCACAACCGTTTGGGGTGCGCTGTTCCGCCTGTCCATCGGGGCCTTCCCTTTTCTGGTGCCGCTCATGTTGCAGGTCGGATACGGGTTAAACCCTTTTCAATCGGGCCTAATCACATTTTCCGGTGCCGGGGGCGCTCTGGCCATGAAATTTTTTGCCAAACAAGCCTATGCCCGCTTTGGATTTTACAAGGTGCTTCCGGTGGCCATTCTGATTAACTCGGCGTTTATGCTCACCTACGGTTTTGTCAGTCCAGTTAGTTTTGCCTATGTGTTGATTGGATTTATCTTCCTTGGCGGCCTGACCCGCTCACTGCTTTTCACCGGTGCAAACGCTTTGATGTACGCCACTCTGCCCGAGGAAGACACCGCGCAAGGAAGCGCCATTGCCGCCGTCAGCGCACAGGTCAGCATAGCTATCGGAGTTGCAATTGCCGGCTCATTGCTGGAAATCAGCGGATTTTTGCGTGGGGGCGAGTTGGCTTTGGTTGATTTTCAGACAGCACTGGTGGTGCTTGCGCTGATTGCAGCGTTGGCGGCCATTCCGTTCGCGCGATTGAGTGCTAATGCGGGAAGCAATGTTTCGGGGTATAAGGATTGAGTGAATACAATTGAGGGAAATCAGTCTTGAAATAGAGCATAGAGCTTGCCCCATTTTGAAAACGGATAACCGAATCCACCCATGGGCCAGGCCCCTAAGGCATGCTTGTCCCAAAAACGCTCTGGCAGACATCTGAATCTTTACGTTAGTTCCTATGCGTAGCAATCTTGTATGCAGCAAATGTAAAAAACAGCCCAAGCGCTCCTTCGATCCACCTACGAGAGTGCTGATAAAATAAAATCACTGGCTGCGTTGAGAAAGTGATGGCGTAGACCAAGTGAACCAGAATTGACAATGCAGTTGCAGTGACAATCAGCGTCAACCCTACCCATAACGGCGCATTGGCTCCAAGCCCCAAACCAACAATTGCAATCCATTGCAAAGCCGCTTTTGGGTTAGTCATCTGAATTGCCAACCCTTGAAAGAAGAGGTTTTTGCCTTTCGCCGCCTTTGGTTTACTTATGGTGGCATCAGAATTACTGGCAGATCGAAAAGCCTTGTAGGCTAACCATAGCAAGTAAGCTGCTCCAAAGACTTTCAGCAGTGTGACGATACCAGCATATGCCGTTATCAATGCCGTCAATCCGCTGACGGTCAGTGTAGCCCAAATCGCTGATCCCGCTCCAACACCAAGAGCGAGTTGTGTTCCATCTTTTCGACCTCGCTCCATAGAGGTGCCGATAATAGCAAGTATGTTGGGCCCGATACTGATAAAACCGAACGAAAATATACCCCACGCAAGAAGTAGATTTGAAATTTCCGGGCTCATTGGAGCCTCCTATGACACATTGCATCAAGAATATCGACTTTAGCGTCATAGGCAACCACGATCATGCTCAATCAATTTGGGCGCAAAGCTGGCGCTGGTGCGGTGCAAAAAGGGTGACTTTTGTGACAAAGATGCACGTGCAAAGTCTCATATAGGGTGATATTCTATTCCCATGGAGATTCGAAAAGAACAGCCAGCAGACGAGCAGGCCATTTTCCAACTAACCACCGCGGCTTTTGAGTCAATGCCATATGCTGACGGCTCGGAGCCAGCTATCATCAATTGCCTTCGAAAAGACGGTGACCTTACGTTGTCACTCGTTGCGGTTGAAGACGATAAAATAATCGGACACATAGCTTTCTCACCTGTGATAATTGGCAAGGTTGATAGACAGTGGTTCGGGGTAGGCCCTGTATCTGTTGCAGTTGAGAAACAACGTAGCGGCATCGGCAGTAAATTGATTATTGCTGGTCTGGACTGGCTTAGATCACACGGAGCAAGTGGGTGCGTTCTGATTGGAAACCCTGCCTATTACAGCCGCTTTGGCTTCATAAGCGACGGCAAAATTACCTATAGAGGGCTTCCAACAGAATACGTTCAATGGGTGTCATTCGACGGAACGCCGCCAACCGGGGCATTGAAGTACAGCCCTGCATTTGGTGCCTAAATCTCAGCGCACAATCGGATTACTGAATCTGTCGCAAAAAGATGGATTTTGCGAAAAGAGGCATTTTTTCCATCCAGAAATTTGATGATGCTACCAGCAATATTTTCGTCTTTTCTAATAACAAATTTCTCTACCCCTTAAACCCTGTGGCAATCAGATAGGTCTCGGCAGAATCCTTGCGAGATGCGGGGGGTTTTGCGTGGAATGTCTTGGTGAATTTCTGCTTTAGAGAAGTGAGCAACGTGTGTTCAGTGCCGCCCTGAAACACTTTTGCGATAAAGATACCGCCGGGGGCCAGCACGTCGGTTGCAAAATCCGCCGCCAGTTCCACCAACGCGATGATGCGAATATGGTCGGTTGGCTTATGCCCTGTAGTTGGGGCTGCCATATCAGACATAACCAGATGCGCTTTTTTACCGTTAAGCGCCTCAATCAAAACATCAGGGGCATCATCGTCATTAAAATCTTTTTGCAGGATAATTGCGCCCGTCACCGGCTCCATTTCCAGATAGTCAATACCCACAATTGTAGGATTATCCGGGGTGGATTTTATCAGTGGCACCGCCACCTGTAGCCACCCACCCGGTGCGCAACCCAGATCAACCACCCGCATGCCGGGTTTGAGGAAATTATACTTATCGTTCAATTCAATGAGTTTAAACGCCGCGCGGGATTTATACCCCTCTTCGCGCGCACGGGTGACATATGGGTCATTCAGCTGTCGCTGGAGCCAGCGGGTTGAAGAGTTTGTACGCCGTTTGGCGGTTTTAACACGGGTTTTAAGCTGACGCGTGGCAGAGGGGGGGGATTTTGGAGACTTGGCCATTATTTGCGCCCTTGTATGCGTGGTTTTGAATTGTTTCGACGGCGTTTTGCGTGTTTTGCCCGATCTGCCTCCATAAGAGAAATCAACATGCCTTCGCGCAGGCCACGGTCGGCAACGCGTACCCTCTTGGTGGGCCATTCGCGCCGGATCGCTTCAAAAATGGCACACCCCGGAATAACCAAATCGGCACGATCCTTCCCGATACACGGATTTGCCACCCGCCTCTCATAGGGCATGGCAAGCAACACGCGCATGGTGTCGGTGAGCTGATCTGAATTCATCCAGAGACCATCAACTTTTGCCCGTTCATATCGCTCCAGACCAAGGTGCAACCCGGCCAGCGTGGTTACAGTACCAGAGGTGCCAATCAAATGAACGGGGTGTTCTTTGATCATTTGTTTGAGTTTTTCGCGTCCGCGAAAATGCCGAAACTGCCGGGTGACATAATCCACCATTTCTTCAAACTTTTCAGGGGAAACATGCTCTCCACCAAATTTTTCAGCAATGGTCACAACCCCTACCGGCAGGGACTGCCATGAGCGGATGGAGGCGGCCAGTTTTGAATGTTGTTTTGGGCGCCCCCCGCGAAAATCCATCCAGGCAAGTTCGGAGGACCCACCTCCAATATCAAACAGTAACGCGCCTTTTGTATCCTTTTCCACCAGATCAGAACACCCGGTCACTGCCAGTTCAGCTTCGGTTTTGCGATCAATGATTTCAAGCTCAATACCCAGCTCATTTTTGACACGCAACAAAAATTCAGGCGCATTATTGGCCGCGCGGCACGCTTCGGTGGTAATCAGGCGAAAACTGGCCGGGGCATGATGGGCCAGTTTCAGGGCACACAATCTAAGCGCTTCAAAAGTACGCTCCATTGCCGCAGCATCCAGCGACCCGGTTTTGGACACACCTTCCCCAAGCCGCACAATACGGGTAAAACCATCCACAACCCGATAGCCCTTGTCCTCACGCCGCACGATCAGCAATCGACAATTATTTGTACCAAGATCAAGCGCCGCATATAGCGGTGTCTTGCGCCGGCCTGCGGGCACTCTTCTGGTGTTGTTTGTCCGCCGTTTCGTCTCGCGACGCGGGGCTGAGCCTTTGTTCCCCGAGCCTTTTTGTGGCGGGGAGGCATTCAGCCGTGCAGCAGAAGGATTAGCACTCTGCTGCGGATCCTGCACTTCACCCGTGGGGTTAAGAGCAGCGGCGGACCGAGTTTTTTCGGTCACATATCCTCACTTCGGCTCCCCGGTCGACAAATTCCTGCTACACATTGGCAAAAACGTGTGGAATAGCGCCCAAAGCAACCCTGTTCTATTGTTGGGATCAGGTTATGCGAAGAATTTACTTTGCGCAATGGGGTGAGGTTTTTTTGCAACTTGCATTCTTTGCAAAGCGGCGATAATAATTGCGCCGCAAAAGCGATGTGCAGATAGTGGCTCCAGGCAAACTTGTTGCCGTTGCATCCCAACAAAGGCTTTTGGGGAATAGGTTAACGGTAGACCCACGGACTCTGACTCCGTTAGTCCTGGTTCGAATCCAGGTTCCCCAGCCATTGATTTCAATGAGTTAAGCAGTAAGAACGTATGTTTCTTCTTGTCCTTGTGAGCAATCCGGGGAAATGGAGCCGCTCTTTCCGGGTAACTGACAATAAACTCAATTGATAAACTCAATTGAGTTTGAAAAATATTCGCGTGCCTTGCGCTAATTTTGAGCCTGTTCAATTATGTCTAGAAAACTCTTGCCATAAAGACTGAGTTTTTTATCGCCTACCCCGTGAATTTCACTCATTTGCTCCAGAGTGGAGGGCAGGCTAACGGCCATATCCATCAGGGATTTGTCAGTAAAGATTACAAAGGCGGGTTGACCCTTTTCCCGTGCGAGTTCAAGACGAGCCGCCTTCAGGGCAGACAGGACTTTAGCATTGCAGTTGGTTTCTTCGGGACCTGTGCGCGTGGGCCGCGTCGTTTTTTGCCCCTTTACGGGGTCGGGCGGATTGTCTCGCAGGCGCACCTTTTTTGTTCGCGCAGAACCTGCCAGCCTGTTTTACTCACCTGCCAGCTGTTGTATCTGGCGACATCTATGTGCACCAATCCAAGAGCATAAAGCTGGCGAAAAACTGAACGCCATTGCGTTTTGGAATTCTCCTTTCCAATGCCAAAGGTGGATAGGCATTCATGATTGTGCTTGCGGCTCATTTCATTTTCTTCGCCGCACAACACCGTAATCAGATGCTCCATGCCAAACATCTCTTTGGTTCTAAGTATGGTTGAGAGGGCTTTTTGTGCGTCTATTGTGCCATCACGGGTTTTGATTTCCCCGGCACACAGATCGCAATTTGAACAGGGTTCGCAACTATCGCCGAAATAGGCAAGAAGCGTTATCCGGCGGCAGACCGGCGCTTCGCATAAAGCGACCAGCGCGCTTAATTTTTGATGTTCAATACGTTTTTGCGCATCCGATGTGTCGCCCTGCTCAATCCACTGTCTGTATTGACGAATTTCATTCAGCCCATAAAGGGTTAGAGTTGAAGCTGCCAGATCGTCACGCCCCGCCCGTCCAATTTCCTGATAATAGCTTTCGATATTTTTTGGTAAATCCATGTGCAAAACAAACCGCACATCGGGCTTGTCGACCCCCATACCAAAGGCAATGGTTGCAACAATCACTACGCCCTCTTGTTGCATAAATCTGTCTTGGTTGTCTGCGCGCACCTGGCTATCAAGTCCCGCATGATAGGGAAAGGCGTTTACCCCGTTCTCTACTAAAAACTGTGCCGTTTCATTCACCCGTTTTCGCGATTGGCAATATACAATACCGCGTTGGTTTTGGTGGTTTTTCAAAAAGGTCAGCAACTGTTTTCTGGGATTGTCTCGCGGGGTCATGGCAAGGCGAATATTTGGTCTGTCAAAACCGTGAAGAAAGGTTTTTGGTGGAGCAGGAAACAGTTTTTTCTCTATATCCTTTCGTGTTTGCTGGTCCGCGGTGGCAGTGAATGCCAACATTTGCACATCGCCCAAAGCCTGCCGAACCATGCCAATTTGAGTGTATTCAGGGCGAAAAGCATGACCCCATTGGGAAACACAATGGGCTTCATCCACAGCGATTGCGGTTACGTTTGCCTTAGATGAAAAATCCATCGTATCCGCGCGCATTAATCGCTCTGGTGAAATATAAAGCAGCTTTAACTCTCCGGCTAAAGCGCATTGGTATATCTGTGCATTTTTTTCAGCTGAGTTGGTGGAGTTCAAACTTGCCGCTGCAACGCCCATGTCAACCAATTGCGCAACCTGATCGCGCATCAGGGCAATAAGCGGTGAGATGACCAGCGTTAAGCCATCGCGCAACAGAGCCGGCAACTGGAAACACAATGATTTTCCGCCTCCGGTGGGCATAATGGCAAGCACATTTTCACCAGCCATCGCCGCGCTCACAATTTCTTCCTGACCAGGGCGAAAACTGGAAAATCCAAATATGCTGGCTAAAATTTTCTTTGGAGCCTCAGGCAAATGAATATGGCCCATCCATGTTGCCCACATAGGCGGTGTGGGTAACAAGATCATGGTGTTTCGTATAGTGATGTATTTGGTAGCCCGGGACTGTAAGGTAAAACTCACTTGGCTTGGTCATGGTTAAATCCAGCCCGAGTTGCATGCCCATGGAGGGGGCGGTGGAGACAATCGTTCCGTGCCATTTTGTGTGGGTTGGCAGGTGGATATGCCCACATATTATACGCTCGATATTTGTAAATTTTTCAACAATCGCGCCCAGTTCACTTGCGCCGACAAACCCGTCATAATCCGCTTCCAGAACGCCCGCCTTTACCGGTGGATGGTGCATGAAAATTATAGTTGGTTTTTTTAGTTCTTCATTTAGTTGCGCTTCAAGCCAGTCAAGCCGCTTTTGGCACATGTGGCCCCCAACAGTATTTGGTTTTGTACTGTCAACGCCGATCAGCCGCACGGGGTGGTTTTCAATCGTATAATTTATCATCCCCTCAAAACACCCAGGGATTGCCGGGCCGGAAAAGGCTTGAAGCAACACCTCGCGATTATCATGATTGCCGGGAATAACAAAATATGGGCAGTTAAGTTCATTGAGCAACTGAACGGCATGTTCTGCCTCGGCCAAAGTCAGATTATTGGTGATGTCGCCGGTGGCCAACACCAGATCAGGTTGGGGGAGAAGTTGATTGATGTGGGCAATGGCTTTGCTCAGGTTTTCAGCCATCGGGGCGACTCCGAGGGTCTTTTGCCCTTTTTCCACAATATGCAAATCACTGATTTGAACAATGAGCATGACTTAACCCTTCCGCGTTGTGACGCCCTGATTTTCTCGCAAAGCTAAAGGGAAGCGAGGTGTCTCGCAATGCTGTATTTCAGTTTTGGCAACGCAAAAAAAATCAAACATCGTCGCGCATGGGAAACCGGGCCCACTTATCCTGAAAACGCTCTAAGTGAACTTTCGGAATAGGCGCGTACGGTCAAACAAGCCTGCCAGTGTGTTAATCCGGCGCCGGGTTTGATCCCAATTCGCTTTTTGCACTTAGCAATCAGGGCTTCAAGTATCAACATGGGAACAATTGAGCTGTCCCATGCTGAAGGCACCTCGATATGGCAGCTGAATTTGTGGGCGGCGATTTTTGAAATGGGCGAGCCCCACTGATCGGTAAAAAGGATAATTTTTACGCCGCGTTCATGGGCCATTTCTGCTAACCGGCGCAGATCATTTTCATAGCGGCGTACGTCAAAAATTACCAATATGTCATCTTTATTCATATCCAAAAGATAGTGGGGCCATGCGTTTGAATTGGATGTCATATGCGTTACGCGCGGGCGGATGACCTGCATATGGGTGAACATATAATCGGCAAGGGAGCGTGAAATTCGCCCCCCCACGATTGTCAATCGATGATCCGTATTTGCCAGCAAGGCGCATACTTCATCAAATTCCTCTGTTTGTAACCTCGAAAATGTCTGGCGCACGTTTTTAGAAACGGAATCAGCAAACCTGTTGAGAATATGCTCGTCGGGGGCGTGTTCAGCCCATTTGTTATATTTGTCGATTGGATTGGAAAGTTCGGCCCCCACCTCCGCACGCAACACGCTTTGAAATTGAGGGAAGCCAGTATATCCTAATTTTTGAACAAGTCGTGCAACTGTCGGGGTGGAAACGCGCGAGCGTTTTGCCAGATCGGTGATGCTGCCAAGGCCGGAAGCCGGATAGTTTTGCAACAGCAACTGGGTCAACTGCTTCTCTGCACGGGTGAGTTCGTCGAACCGGTTTTGCAACTGTTCTTTAATCGACATTATACCTTCAGACAATTTATCCCCCCACAAAAAACCTTCTAAACATTAGCAGAAATAATAAATTTTTGAAATTTAATTGACAGCCCGATGAATTGTGAACAATATTTTACAAATGCAGAAACAGGTTGAGACAGTTGAACGTGCGTTTGAGCCCGCCCTTTTGGAGCCGGGTGAAACAGTTTGCGAAACTCTCAACGGTAACGGACACGGGGACATGGTGCTGGCGTGCGAGCATGCATCTCACCATATTCCCAATTATTTTAACGGGTTGGGGCTGAGCAAAAAGGCGCGCCACAGTCATGCGGCGTGGGACCCGGGGGCCAAAGATCTGGCGCTGGACCTTAGTGATGCATTTGATGCACCGCTTGTATGCTCTAAAATTTCCCGCCTGGTTTATGACTGCAATCGCCCTGAAAACACCCCTTCGGCCATGCCCTCGCGTAGCGAAATATTTGATATACCGGGGAACATAGATATTCCGATCAACGAGGCGCAGGCGCGGCTGGCACAGATTTATCACCCGTTTGAGCGAATGCTCAGCAGTGTTCTACAGTCCAGGGGGCAGCCCGTTTTGGTGACGGTACATAGTTTTACGCCAGTGTTTAACGGGAAAAAACGGGAAGTGGAAATTGGTATTTTACATGGTACTGATTCCCGACTGGCAGATGCAATGCTTGAATTTGTGCCCGCAGATGCAGGATTTGTTGTGCGGAGAAACGAGCCTTACGGCCCCACGGACGGGGTTGCCCATACAATTGAAACCCATGGACAAAACAGGGGCTTGCTCAACGTGATGATTGAGGTGCGCAATGACCTGCTTGGCGACCCCAAAAATGTGATGCGTGCGGCGAACGTGCTGGCAAAAATGCTGACAGGGGCAATGAAAAAGCTAAACTCCTCAACAAAGGACGCGCGCTCATGATCCTTGGTTCTGTACGCGCCTATGTGGGGTTTGTTGACCGCATGAACCGGTTTATCGGGCGCATCGCGATGTTTTTGATTTTCGGGATGATGGCGGTGCTGATGTATTCAGTGATTTCCAAAAACTTCTTTGTCCCCTCTCTTATGACGCTGGAAATTGCCCAGTTCCTGATGGTTGCATATTTTCTCCTTGGCGGTCCCTATTCCATGCAAATGGGCGACCATGTGCGCATGGA
>JAJRRJ010000227.1 GCA_024279575.1 Alphaproteobacteria bacterium
CCCATGATCGCGGAAAACGAAATTTCCAACTTCAACACCAAAATTGCCGGAAAGTTTTAGCCGTACAATATGTTCTTTGCGTCCAAAGCGTCCTGATAAATAAGAAGGAGCTTTTCCTTTGTCGTCATTAGTCAGGGTGGAGTAAATATCTACATTGGGCGTGCTGTGTTGCAGGTCCGCTACAACTCCACACCTTTCCTGTGCAAAACTTCCCGCAAATTGCGCCGGAAGTTCACCCAACTCAACCTTTGCAGCCACGTCTACAAGAGTGTTTTCTCCTTTGGTTTGAGAAAAATCCTCTTGTGTTTTTTGACGTGTAGAAAATAGTTTTTTCCAAAACCCGGTCTGGGGTTTTAGGGAAGGTTGTGTCAGAGAATGCCCTGAATCAAGATAACAATTGGTACTATTTGCCGAAGAGTTTGAAATCGGCAATTGCCCATCAGCGCTTTCATATTCTGGGTTGATTGTGGGAACAAAAACTACATTTTTGTCCTTTTGCAACATTGAATTTATTGCATTTTGCCCGCTATTCCAACAATCCGTCATTGCTTGCAAGCCCAGGCAGGATCCCGCCAGGATCACTCTTGAAACTTCTCCAATGGCCTGCAGTTTTTCAGTAGTGATATTCCATTTTGGTTTTCCACCAACCCCAGGCCACAGTCTTAAGTCAGGCTGCCAACCCCCGCATACAATCAAACGATCCACAGGAATTGGATCCCCTGTGAATTTCTGTGTGTTGCTCGCAAGGCAAAACTGCACTTGTAACTGGTGATCCTTATCAAGCGAGACGGAGTGAACTTGTGTTCCTGTCGCCAGCGAAATGCCATAGGCCTTGGCAAATTCAAAAAACCGTGATTTTGGTGCACTGCGGGAATCAGCAAGTTTTTCGATGCATATTCCCATATCGGCGGCCAAAAGAGCCACTTGTGTTGCGGGGCTGGAATTGGTGCTGATAATGGATGTATTTCCCTGCCATATACCAAACTTTTCTGCCAGCCCGAATGCCTCCTTTGCACCAATGATACCGGGAAGTCTGTTGCCAGCAAAAATCGGCAATCGTTCCAGAACTCCGGTAGCCAAAATAAAATTGTTGGCCTGAAAATCAATGATTTTTGATGTCAAAATACCTTTTTGAACTGAAATTGAATGAACTCTGGTGTGATTTTTACCAAGTGAAATTGCTTCCGCATTTAGAAAAATATCAATCTGGTCCGAATTTGAAATATCAGCAACCAGTTGAGAAACAAACTCGATAGGCCGTTGCTCGCCTTCATAGGCTCCAAAAAACTGCGCGTCTCCGCCAAGTATCAGATCCTTTTCGATCAGCGCCACATGCAACCCGTGCTCAGTTGCTTTTTGTGCAGCACCCATACCTGCAACTCCCCCCCGATAATTACCAGATCATAGCGCAGCTGTTCTTCAGATTTCTGTTCCAGCCATGCATTGGGCAATGTCAACTCTGCTTCAAAATCAAAGTCCAAACTGCGCTTCGTCCTGCCAAGGATAGAATCTATGAAATTAAATTTTGGTTTGGCAATATTTATTTCTTCAAAATCAGGCGAGCGATAAAAAGTTAATTCCATTCCGTTTTGGGCTGGCGTCCGCGCCATTGGAAAAGACAAAGATGTATTGTGTTTCAGCATGATTTGCGGGCTGAAGCTGGAGGTCAGGGCCATTGGTTCATCCCGAATGATCCCGACACTGTTATATCCCGATCCCATTAACGCCGAAAGGATCGTATCCCCCTCGTATCCTTTGATTTCCACGCCATTTAATTGAAATTTTATTGGGCGTCCGCGATGGATTTGACGCCCACTGAAAACTGCATTTTCATCATAGGAAAACCGGGTGTTTTGCACATTTCTATTCATTTCTCGGTCCAAAATTGGTCTTGAATTTATCTTGGATATATCTGCCGGATCGTTTTGAATCAGCGCCGCGCATACCGAAATAGTCGGCTTCCCGTTCCGAAGGGTTTCCAGCTATTAGTCGCGCAAGCGCCGAAGCGAAAGAAATGTCCCCATGCCCCAGTCCCGCAATCCCCCATAAACTTGATCGTCCCAGCTTGCCCACAACCGGGGCACCATCCCGGGACAACAGTTTTGTGAAAACGGAGCGACCGGAAAGGTGAAAATGCCGTCCCCTGGCGCCAATATTGGAGTTGAGCAGGTCTGACATGCGCAAAATTGATGTATTTGCCATGCATATGACATGCCCCATATTGTCAGTTTGTGCGCAAAACCCATATTCCGGGGAAATGACAATATGTTCCATTTTGTCAGATCCTGGCTGCAGGAGAAGAGACGTCGTTTCAACAGGGGTGAAAAAGCGCTCAATTATTGTCGCCCTGCGTATTGTTGAATTGAGCCTTCGTCCGCCAAAACAATACGCTGGATGTCAAAAGTTGCTTTTGCTGTCCTTATTTCCCCCGACCCGTCATTGTGAGCCTTAATCGCCAGATTGTCAGGTTCAATAATGTCAACACCCAGTTTTTTAAGCCAGTCAAAAACAGCCGGCCATAAAACACTGGGACGAATAAAACGAATACCACGGGCGCGATAGGCAGCCCTTACATGGGGAAAATCGTCGTCTGCCAGTCGTTCGACCTGAACATCCATGCCATGCAGGTAGTGGTACATGTGCGAAAGCAAGTTAGCACCGGACTGTGTATGGCTGAGAACGAGAGCATGGGTCTTGCCCACCGCCGCGTTGCTTCCAACCTTTGCAAGTGTTGGAAAGGTTTCCTTTACTGCACAGTTCAGCATTTCCCAGCTTTCAGGTCGCGTAATCGTATCAAATGACAAATTGATTTTCCGCACGATTTGATGTTGCACTCTTCGACTGAGAAAAAGGCAGGTTTTCTTCTGGTGGTTTTTCTTAAGTAGCCCGGCAATGAAGGGCGCAAGCAGGCTCTCTCCAACAATGCCAACGTCATATTTTTTCATTGCAACTGTACTCTTTTAGTCAATTTGGGCCCATGAGGATAAAATGCATTTTCACTTTTACGCAATCGCGCTGGTATTGTCGAAAAATTTCACTATTAAGAGAGCCTGAGTGTATTTATTGTCAAAAAGTAGGTTTTTCGGTTTCGCCCATGAATATTTGGTTTTTAATTATTTTAATGAGCGGCATTACATTTGTCGCCTTGATTTTTTCTGCACGCAAGATTTCCCCTCAAAACTCCGGTGATGGGGAGGAATCAGATCAAGGCGTGCTGGACGATGAGGTATTAAAAACCGAAGAGCATTTTAAGCTACAACTGGATGGCATTGAAGCCGACCTTAAGGTGGGAAAACTCAATGAGGTGGATGCCGAAAATGCAAAAGCAGAGTTGGCTCGCGAGCTGTTGCACCATCGGGCATTGTTGAAAAACGCTGTTAAAACTACTGAAAAGCCCTGGACGGGGTTTGCCCTTGTTGGAACAAGCGTGCTGACAATTGGTGTCGCAATCGGCTTCTATTTTATGCTGGGAACGCCAGATGATTCTATTTTGATGCGCGTGGGAGATCTGCAACAGACTCAGGTTGAAACAAGTGAGGAATTTGAATCAGCGCTGGCTCAGGTTGAAGCTCAAATGCTTATCGATCCTGAAGACGTGCAGGGCTGGCGGGTTTTGGCACCCGCATATATTCGCTCCGGTCGTATTGAAGACGCCGTAAACGCTTACCGAAAAATTCTGGAATTGGCGCCCCTGACGCCCGATACCCAAACAGATTTGGCAGAAGCCCTGCTCATGTTGGGCCAGGAACAGGACATCGGCGAAGTAATGTCGTTGCTTAACGCCGCCGTATCCATTGATCCCGCCCATGCCCGTTCCAGATTTTATCTTGCCGCTGAATCTACGCGTTTAGCTGATTGGGACATAGCGATCGGGCATTGGCAGGCGCTTCTGGATATGGGTGATGGTACCGAGCCATGGTATGCCACGGCCCAAAGCGGGATGGCGATTGCACAGGCGCGTGGTGAAACACCTCAGCCGCTCACGCCTCCCCCTGTGACCGCCCAGCCCCCCGCCCTTTCAGACCCTGATCAGGCAGCCCTTATTCGCTCCATGGTTGCCGGGCTTGATGAACGCCTTAATTCTGAAGGTGGCTCAGTTGAAGAATGGACCCGCTTGGTGCGCTCCTATACAGTAATGGGAGACACTGAAGCTGCTCAGCGCAATTATGACAATGCAGTGGCAGCTTATCCGCAAAAAGAAACGCGTCAGGAACTGGACGCGATTGCAGCAGGTGCCGGGTTAACGGTATCAAATGAATAAAGAGATTTGAAATGGCTATGACAAGAAAACAAAAACGACTGAGTGTGATTTTTGGGCTGGGTTTGGTTTGGGTATTGGCAACTACGCTAATTCTCAACGCCCTGCGCGATGAAATCGTGTTCTTTTATTCGCCAACCGAACTGCTGGAGCGGCCTGACTTGTCCGGGCAGGCCGTGCGCATCGGAGGCTTGGTTGAAGATGGCAGCTGGGTCAGGGAAGGTAGTTCCAATGTTTTTGTGATTACCGATGGCAACCAGCTGATCTCTGTTACCTATCACAATTTGTTGCCTGACTTGTTTCGTGAGGGGCAAGGGGTTATTGCCGAAGGGCATTTAACAGAAGATGGTGCGTTTACCGCAACAAATGTTCTGGCAAAGCATGACGAAAACTACATCTCCAAAGAGGTAGCTGCCGCGCTGAAAAGTTCTGGCCAGTGGCAGGGGGATACGACAGGGGAAGCCGCGTCAGACTATTAGTCTGTAAAGCTGAACCAGAAGCGAATTTCAGGGAGAAAATCATGTCAATTGAATTAGGTCATTTTGCCCTTGTGCTTGCCGCAGCGCTTGCATTGGCCCAGACGGCGGTTGGTTTTTTGTTTTGGCGCACCGGCGGGCGGGCAGCATCTTTTGTTCGACAAGCTGCCATATTGCAGTTCATTCTGGTAGCGGCTTCTTTTATTGCTCTTATTCAGGCGTTTGTCGTTTCGGACTTTTCTCTCAAACTTGCCTATGGGTACTCCCACACTTTGCAGCCGTTGATTTATAAGATCACTTCTGTCTGGGGTAACCATGAAGGTTCCATGCTTATGTGGGTGCTTATTCTTACCGGGTTTGGCGCTGCTGTAGCCTGGTATGGTAAAAGACTGCCCCATGATCTGATGGCACTTGTGCTGGCAGTGCAGGGCGCGCTTGGTGCCGCCTTTATTCTTTTTACAATTTTCACTTCAAATCCATTTTTGCGTTCCAATCCGGTTCCCCTTGAGGGACGGGATCTCAATCCCATTTTGCAGGATATCGGCCTGGCCATTCACCCGCCGCTTTTATATGTGGGCTATGTGGGGCTTTCCATCTGCTTTTCGTTTGCCATTGCAGCCCTGATTTCGGGGCGCATTGATGCTGCCTGGGCGCGTTGGGTGCGCCCCTGGGCGCTGGCCTCATGGACATTTTTGTCCCTTGGTATCGCAATGGGGTCCTATTGGGCCTATTACGAGCTTGGTTGGGGCGGCTGGTGGTTTTGGGATCCGGTTGAAAATGCTTCCCTGATGCCCTGGCTTGCGGCGACTGCACTCCTGCACTCGGCTTTAGTGATGGAAAAACGTAATGCGTTGAAGGTTTGGACAATATTTTTGGCCATTTTATCCTTCTCCCTTTCACTCCTGGGGACTTTTCTTGTCCGTTCCGGCATCCTTACATCAGTGCATTCATTTGCCGCAGATCCTACTCGCGGCATGGTCATTCTGAGTATGCTTGCTGTGGTAATTGGTGCCGCTTTTGCTCTTTATGCGTGGCGCGCAAGCTCTCTGCGTTCCGGGGGGTTGTTTGCACCTGTTTCGCGCGAAGGTGCGTTGATCGTTAATAATCTGTTTTTAGCCACGGCTGTTGTTGCTGTGCTGGTTGGCACTCTATATCCGCTGCTTTTGCAAGCCATCAATGGCACATTGATTTCGGTTGGCGCTCCGTTTTTTGATCTTACATTTGGTATTCTGATCACCCCGTTGCTGTTCCTTATTCCTTTTGGACCATTTCTGGCTTGGAAACGCGGCGATTTAATCGGTGTTATTCAGCGTCTGGCAGGCGCCGCCGGCTTGACCGTTTTGCTTGTCATTGTATTTACAATTATTATTGGTGGGCAGATATCCCTTGCCACGCTTGGCATGCTGATTGGTGTGTGGTGCATTATTGGCGCCATTGCAGAGCCGATTGACCGGGCAAAATTTGGCAAAATTGATTTTGCCCAAAGCTGGCGTCGCCTTAAGGGGCTACCCAAAATTACCTGGTCAACCACTTTGGCCCATGTGGGGGTTGGAATCAGTGTGCTGGGCGTCGTTTCTGTAACCGCCTGGGAAACTGAACGTGTTGATGCCATGATGATGAACCAGTCGGTGGAACTGGCTGGTTATACCGTGACCATGGTGGAACTGGACCGCAGGCAGGAAGATAATTTTATCGCTGACAAAGTGACCTTTGATGTGGTGTCTCCCTGGGGCTGGGAAAGAACAACCTCCTCGGAAAAGCGTATTTATACCGCTTCAAACCAGCCAAGTACCGAGGCAGGAATTCTCACCTACGGCCTGTCCCAACTTTACGTTTCCCTTGGTGAACCCGACGAAACAGGAGCCCGCATTGTGCGTCTCTGGCACAAGCCCTATATCACGCTGATCTGGTATGGATTTGTGCTTATGTCCGCAGGTGGTTTCCTTTCCTTAAGTGACCGAAGGTTACGGGTTGGAGTGCCAAAATCCGCAAAGAACGCCAGTCAAAAATCCTCAAACTCGGTGCCAGCAGAATGATGCGTTTCAGGACTTTTTCGCTTGTAATTGCGTTGTTACTCGCTTTTGCTTCTCCAGGCGTTGCTGTGAACCCGGACGAAATTTTGGCGGACCCGGTAATGGAAACCCGGGCCCGCGCCATTTCAGCCGAGTTGCGGTGTGTTGTTTGTCAGAACCAGTCAATTGATGACAGCGATGCGTCTCTGGCACGGGATTTGCGTCTGCTGGTGCGTGAGAGAATTGTTCTTGGGGATTCTGACGGCGAGGTTGTGACGTTTATCGTGGAGCGATACGGTGAGTATGTTTTGCTAAAACCCTATGTTGGTTGGCATACCTTTGCCCTTTGGGGGACCGCGCCAATAGTTTTGCTCTTATCTATTTGGGCCTTGGTGCACCACCTGAAAAACAAAAAAACAGCGCCAACTCCGGTGCCAACCGCGGCGAAGGCTTTGACCAAAGAAGAGCAGGATGCGCTAAACTCCCTTTCTGGAAACAAGTAAAACGGCTAAATTTCGACTGCTTGTGATTTATTCATCCATGGGATAAATCGTGGTTATGCTTGATTTTTTAGCTTCTGTTGTTGCGCCGGGTCTGGATATTTATTCGGCCATTTTTCTAATTGCGCTCAGTGCGATAACGTCTGCAGTCACTGCCACCTTTGGTCTTGGCGGTGGTTCCCTTTTAATTGCGGTAATGAGTCTGATGCTACCGGCAGCCATTGTGGTGCCGGTGCACGGAGCGGTGCAATTGGGGTCTAATGGAGGGCGCGCCTTTTTGCGACGGGCGTTTATTCAATGGCAGTTTGTTGGCTGGTTTGTTCTGGGGTCGGCCATTGGCGCTTTGCTGGGTGGGCGGATTGCCACCCTGCTTCCTGATGCATGGTTTAAGGGAGCCATTGCCATATTCATTCTATATTCCGTGTGGGCGCCCAAAGCGAAAATTTCCGGGCGTGGAGCATTCTCCACAACACTGGCTGGAACCTTCACTTCTGCTGTGGGCATGGTTGTAGGTGTTTCAGGACCCCTGGTCATTTCTTTTTTACGTAATTTGAAAGATCGGCGCGAAATTGTCGGCACGCACGCTTTTTTGATGACCAATCAGAACCTGTTCAAGTTTCTGGCATTTACCCTGTTTGGTTTTGCTGTTTGGGATTTTGCACCACTTATTCTTGCTATGATCATTAGCGGTTTTATAGGCACGTATTTCGGGGGTTTATTGCTGGATAAAGTGCCTGAGAAAGTCTTTCGGGTTGTCTTTCGTCTTATCCTGACCATTGTTGCGCTGGACCTTGCCCGCCGTGCATTTTTGGGCCTTTGATCCTGTTTTCCCCCGTTTGAGGGCCAACATTGCCAAAAGTTAATGTTAGTGTAATGAGCTGGCAATGTTGCCCGGTTTAGCAATGAACTCCTGTTGATGGTCAAATTCGTCTAGGAGAATATCAAAGATGCAAACCCCCAAGCTTTTATCCCCCAGGAAATGGCTCACTGCCACTTCTCTGGTCGCTCTTTTGGCCCTGTCTGGAACTGGCATACTTATGTCTGTTCAGCAATCTTCAGCCCAGATTTCGGTTGCGGTCGGTGCGCCGGCCAGTTTTGCTGACCTGGTTGAAGCGGTAAAACCTGCGGTTGTCTCCATCTCTGTTGAGGGCAGTCAGCAGGTGCGCCGACTTGGTAACGAAAATTTTGATTTTCAGTTCCCCGATTTACCCCCCGACCACCCTTTGCGCCGTTTCTTTGATCAGTTTGAACGCGGCAACGGCCCTCAGGGTGGTCAACCGCGTACGCGCCGCTTTCAAGCCGCTGGTTCCGGGTTTATAATTTCAGCTGACGGGTTGGTGGTCACCAACAACCATGTTGTGGAAAATGCTGACAATATCAATATCATTGATGATGAGGGTAACGAGCATGTGGCCACTTTGATCGGAACCGATCGGCGCACGGATCTGGCATTGCTGCGCATTGAAGATGCCAGCGATTTACCCTTTGTCGAATTTGCTGAAACCGAAAGCCGTGTCGGAGACTGGGTTGTTGCGGTTGGCAATCCATTTGGATTGGGCGGCACCGTGACCGCCGGTATTGTTTCTGCTCGCGGACGCGACATTTCCTCAAATTCCTATGGCGATTTCATCCAGATTGACGCAGCAATCAACGGGGGCAACTCCGGTGGTCCCACGTTTAATCTCGCCGGTCAGGTTGTTGGTGTGAACACAGCCATATTTTCCCCAAATGGGGGCAATGTAGGCATCGCCTTTGCCATTCCCGCATCCACAGTCAAGCAGGTTATCACTGATCTGATGGATGATGGTCTGGTGTCCCGTGGTTTCCTTGGTGTGGGCATTCAGGACGTCTCAAAAGACATAGCGGACTCAGTTGGTCTAAATCGGGCACGCGGTGCAATGGTAACAGCGCCAACCCCTGATGGTCCTGCAGGTAAAGCGGGCATTGTTGCCGGGGATATTATTCTCAAGGTAAATGGAGAATTGATTGACGACACCCTTGATCTGATCCGCACCGTTGCAAAACTCTCCCCCGAAACTTCCGTTGAAGTTATTGTTTGGCGCGGGGGCGAAGAAATTGCCTATCAGATTGTTCTGGTTGAGCGGGTTGAAGAAGAAAATCGCCCTGACCCGGTGCAGATTGAAGAACAACCCGAGCCGGAATTGCCCGCCCCCACAAGCGTTGGATTGACTTTGATTGAAAATGAAAGTGGTGCAGGACTTTTAGTTGAAGCGGTTGAAGAAAACTCCTCAGCTGCAGAGAAAAACTTCGCCGCTGGAGATGTTATTTTAGAGGCCGACGGTATTGCGCTTTCCTCCTCAGAACAGTTTGAGGACATCGTAAGTTCAGTTCGTGAGTCGGGGCGCTCAACCCTGCTTATCAAAGCTTCAAGGGGCGACCAGATTCGCTTCTTGGGTTTGCCATTGTAAATCCCCCCCTGGGGTCCCGGCCACGTTGCCGGGGCCCTTTCCTGTTCTCAGTCATTGTCCTGCTTTACAAAAATGCCTATGGTTTGAGTTATGAAAATACTTCTCGTTGAAGACGATTCTGAAGCCGCCACATATCTGGTGCAGGCGCTGGACGAAGCAGGCCATGTTACCCATCACGCCCAGGATGGTGAAACGGGATATGCCATGGCCTCAAACATGGAATATGATGTTCTCATCATTGACCGAATGCTCCCGCGGCGTGATGGCATTTCCATTATTGAAACCCTGCGTGCTGAAGATAACGAAACTCCCGTTCTTATACTTTCAGCCCTTGGGGAAGTGGAAGATCGCGTTACCGGCCTGCGCTCCGGCGGTGATGATTATCTAACAAAACCCTATGCATTTTCTGAACTTCTGGCGCGTATTGAGGTTTTGGCCCGGCGTTCAAATCCTGCCGAGGCTGCGACCAGTTACCAGGTTGGGGATCTTCGTCTGGACAGGTTATCCCGGCTTGTTATGCGCGATGATGAAAAGATTCTGCTTCAACCGCGCGAGTATCGGCTTCTGGAATTTCTGATGAAATATTCAGGTCAGGTCGTGACCCGTACCATGCTGCTTGAAAACGTATGGGACTATCATTTTGACCCCCAAACCAATGTCATTGATGTGCATATGTCACGGCTGCGCGCAAAAATTGACCGTGGTCATAAAAAGCAGTTGTTGCAAACCATTCGTGGTGCCGGATATATGATTCGTGAATAATATTGCTAAACTCTGGCGCACAACCACCGTACGCCTGACGGCCCTTTTTATCCTGATTTTTATTGTTTTTTCCTTCGCTTTGCTGGGATATGTGGGTTTTCAATCTTCTATTGAAATTCAGCGGGCGCAGTCCCGTGATGTGGCGTGGGAAATTCGCCAGTTCCGCAACCTTGATAAACATCGCGGGATGCGGGCACTGGCCATTGCGGTGCAGCGTATTTCCAGCCAACCAGGCCCTGGAATATATTATCTGGGCAATCCGGCAGGTGAAATGATTGCCGGGAATTTTTTCGCTATCCCCCCAAATGTATTAAGCGCGCCGGGCCAGTATTCATTTCCCTATTCACTTGAGGATGCGTTTGATCGGCGGGTTCGCCGCCCGGCTGAAAACCAACAGGAAGAGCATGAAAACTCAAGGCGTGAGGGCCGAAAATCCCAGGCGATTGTTCGCTCTGTTGTGCTTGATTCGGGGCTGTTGCTGGTGGTGGGGCGCGATATCGTGCAGCGGCGTGACTTTACTCAGATCATAGTGCGAACACTGGCTTTTGGCCTGATTGGGATTGTATTGTTCTCCGCAATTGCCGGGGTGCTGACAGCGCGCCGGGTATTGCGCCGCATTGACACCATAAACGCCACATCCGCAGTCATCATGTCTGGAAATATGAGCGAGCGTGTGCCCGTAACCAAACGCGATGACGAGTTTGATCAGCTTGCCACCGGCCTCAATGAAATGCTTGATCGCATCGAACAGCTCATGCTGGGGCTTAAGCAGGTCACCGATAATGTGGCCCATGATCTGAAAACCCCGCTGACCCGTTTACGCAACCGGGCAGAGGCGGCTCTGCGTGAAGGCAGCACCGATGCCGATCATCGTCAGGCCCTTGAAGCTACAATCGCTGAAAGCGATCAGCTGATATCCACCTTCAATGCGCTTCTGCTTATTGCAAGAATTGAAGCAGGTTCAAGCACTGATGCGTTGAGTGATGTTGATGTATCCCAGAGCGTGGAGGATGTGTGTGAGCTTTATGGTCCGGTGATTGAAGATGCCGGGGGGCAGCTGATAGTAGATATAGAGCGCGGGATCAATCTTCATGCAAATCATGAATTGCTTTCACAGGCGCTTGTTAATTTGCTTGAAAACACCATAAAGTATGCTCTCAAAGAGAGTGCTTTCAAAGCAAAGGGGGAAGGCAATGGTGGAAAACAAATCACCAGCGAGCAGATTTTGGTTTCCCTTGGCCGTCAAAACGGCAGGGTGCTTATCACGGTTACGGACCATGGCCCCGGTATTCCGGAGAAAGACCGTGCGCGCGTGCTGGAACGGTTTGTGCGACTGGAAAAAAGCCGCACTAAATCAGGCTCCGGTCTTGGTTTGGCATTGGTCGCAGCTGTGGCAAAATTGCACAAGGGCAGTTTTGAAATTCATAACGCCCATCCCGGCGTCAAGGCGGTCATTTCGCTCCCGGAAACTAAATAACCCTGGCAAATCCGGCGCGTTTAGCCAATGATTCACGGATTTTCCCCTTTACCAGAAGTTCCAAAAACGCAGGCATTTAAGGACTGGACAGCTGTACTATCAATAGAGCAAGTAAACAATCTTGAGCCTGCTTTTCCTGTTCTGCAACCTCTGTTTTGTGCCGCCCCCTACCTTATGGATCTGGCACAAAAGCACACCGGGTTTTTGGAAAACGCCCTCAAAAAGGCGCCTGAAGAAACTATTGATGAAATTTTGAGCCGGGTGCGGGTTGCTGGCGAAAATGCGCATGAGGAGGCCGACCTTTCAAAAGCCATTCGTTTGGCCAAGGGGCAGGTTGCCCTGATTGTTGCAATCGCTGAAACCGGGCGGGTGTTCTCCCCAAAGCAAGGGGCAATCGCATTAAGCAACCTGGCTGATACCTGTCTTGGTGCAGCTCTTGAATTCCTTGTTCGTGACGCAACTGTTCGCCAAAAATTCAAACAAAAATCCCCCCCTGTTTCTGCTCAAAATTGCGGTTTGTGTGTTTTTGCTTTGGGTAAACACGGGGGAAGAGAACTCAATTATTCCTCCGATATTGATATTGTTGTTTTTTTTGATTTGGGCACAGATGTGCTTTGTGCGCCCCAGGATGCATCAAAAACCTATTCCAGAATTGTGCAAAAACTCGCCGCACTGATGCAGGAGCGCACCGAATATGGCTACGTTTTTCGCACGGATTTGCGGCTTCGTCCGGATCCGGGGTCAACTCCGGTGGCCCTGTCTGTGGATGCGGCACTTTCCTATTATGAAAGCCGGGGGCAGAACTGGGAGCGTGCCGCGTGGATCAAGGCGCGTGTTGCAACAGGGGATCAAGCTGTCGCTGCGGCGTTTTTAGCGGAATTGGCGCCGTTCATCTGGCGCAAACATCTCGACTTTGCCACCATTGCCGATATTCAAGCCATGAAACGACAGATCAATATTGCTCAAAATGTCGGAAAGGAACGGCTGGCGGGCCACAATGTCAAACTGGGGAGGGGAGGCATTCGCGAAATTGAGTTTTTTGCCCAGACTCAACAGTTGATTGCGGGCGGACGTGAGGCAAATCTTCGGGTTATCCCCACCACTGATGCCCTTGATGAGTTGGCAAA
>JAJRRJ010000228.1 GCA_024279575.1 Alphaproteobacteria bacterium
CTGGAACTCTCCATTCGCGAAGCAGAAGCTGCCGGGGAAAGCGTGGATGGGAATCTGGAAAATATTGCGGGCTCTATGGTTGAGGAAGTTGTTTCCCCCGATCATATTGCGCAGATCGTTTCGCGCTGGACAGGTATTCCCGTTGAAAAAATGCTTGAAGGTGAGCGTGATAAACTGTTGCGGATGGAAGAGGAACTTGGCAAACGGGGGATTGGTCAGGAAGAAGCCCTGACCGCAGTTTCTAAAGCCGTTCGGCGGGCGCGGGCCGGGTTGCAGGACCCAAACCGCCCCATTGGGTCGTTTATATTTCTTGGTCCCACAGGTGTTGGCAAGACCGAGTTAACCAAAACGCTGGCACAGTTTTTGTTTGATGACGAGAACGCCATGGTGCGTATGGATATGTCTGAATTCATGGAAAAACATTCTGTGGCCCGCCTGATTGGCGCGCCTCCGGGATATGTGGGCTATGATGAGGGCGGAGTATTGACCGAGGCTGTCAGGCGACGTCCCTATCAGGTGGTTTTGTTTGATGAGATCGAAAAGGCGCACCCCGATGTGTTTAATATCCTGTTGCAGGTGCTTGATGATGGTCGTTTGACAGACGGGCAGGGGCGCACCGTGGATTTTCGTAATACATTGATTATCATGACCTCCAATATCGGCTCGGAATATTTGTCGGAGTTGAAGGATGGGGAGAGGGTCGAATTGGTTCGGGGTAAAGTGATGGATGCGCTTAAGGGCTCCTTTAGACCCGAATTTTTAAACCGTGTTGATGAAACGTTACTGTTTCATCGGCTTGAACGCCAACACATGGGCGCCATTGTTGATATTCAGTTTTCCGGATTGCAGAAGCTGCTGAGTGAACGCGATATTACAATTTCCCTGAGCGCGCCGGCACGTGAGTGGCTGGCAGACAAAGGGTATGACCCTGCCTATGGAGCGCGCCCTCTAAAACGGGTAATTCAGCGTGCTGTACAGGATCAACTGGCCGATCTGGTATTGGCCGGGAAGGTTGGTGATGGCAGTCATGTCAAAGTAGATATGGGCGATGATGGCTTAACGCTTGGCGTTGAAAAGTAGATATTGCCGAGTGTCTTAAGTCTAAGTATTGATCTGCGTTCGGATTTGGCGTGTGCCGGGTGTTCTGCTTGGGAGCGCGATTAAAGTGTCTGGAAATACATGATTTGAAAAGTCCCGGTTTAACGATCGGGGCTTTTTGCGTGTTCTATGAATTCTGGGCAGTTGCAAACGGGAATACAATGCAATAGAACGTAACAAGAACGATTGAAGGAGCGGCATACAAACTACTAACTGTTAAACTTTTTTGATCCTGATTTTACAGGACATAAAAGCGGAGCAGGGACAGGCTTTTGTGTGCAATGGGAGTTTTGAAGAGTGATGAACTCATTTCGGAAAATGCACGTTAGTGGTGATCCGTTTATTTTGGCCAATGCCTGGGATATGGGGTCGGCGCGGATGCTGGCAGCAGCGGGGGCAAAAGCGCTGGGCACGACATCCGCGGGATTTGGATTTAGCCAAGGGGTGCCTGATATGGGCAATCTCAGCCGTGATGTTTCTATTGCCCATGGCAAAGAGATGGTTGAGGCAACGCCCTTGCCGGTGAGCGCTGATTTGGAAAACGGGTTTGGTCACAAGCCTGAAGATGTGACAAAGACTATTATATTGGCGATGGATGCGGGGCTTGCAGGGTGTTGTATCGAAGATACAATGTTGCCGCATGATACCCCTTATGGATTTTCTGATGCTGTTGCGCGCATTGAGGCGGCGGCTTGTGTTGCACGTGAGGAAAGCAAAAAGCGCGGGGTTGATTTTGTTTTGACCGCCCGGGCCGATGGCATGATGCTTGGGCAATATGATTTGGCAAAAGCCATTGCCCGTCTTAAGGCGTTTGAAGCTGTGGGGGCGGATGTGCTTTATGCGCCGCTGCCTCCTGATATGGAGGCGCTTGGTGAGATTTGTCGGGCGCTGGAAAAACCGGTGAATGCACTTTGTGCTGCGGATTTCACCAAGGTCAGTACGCGTGAATTTGCCAATGTGGGGGTTGCCCGCATTTCTCTTGGTTCATCGCTGGCGCGGGCCACACACAGGATAATTATGGAGTGTTCAAGGGCCATGTTTGAGCATGGAGATTTCCGGCCCCTGGGACATGGGGTGGATGGTGATGTCATAGATGACATGCTCAAGAAATATATTTCTCCTGAAAAACCATAGGATGAGTAATGCTGGTGCAAATATGTTGAACCAGAAATTGGTGTCAGGTTACTGAAACTGGGTTGAAAGAGAAGTAATGGCTTAGCCAAGAAAAGGATCACGCGACTTTGTGAATAGGGGGCACTGTTGTTGTATCCGGTTTTCAAATAGAAAGGGCTGGCACGTGTTTTTAGCAAATGGGGTTGGCATGAAAAATTTCCGCTATTATCTGGGTTTAGTTTTGCTGACAGCTGTCGGGGGTGTTGGCTGGTGGGTTTTTCAATCTCGAGAGATAGCTGCCAAGCCCGGGGCGCTTTTTTATCCTGACGATGTCCAACTTGTGGCTGAGGGTAAGGAATTGTACGGGGCTAATTGTGCCTCCTGTCACGGGGTAAATCTTGAAGGAGCACAGAATTGGAAAACTCCGGGGGAAGATGGCCTTCTGCCCGCGCCTCCCCATGATGAAACCGGGCACACCTGGCACCACCCTGACGAAATGCTGTTCGGGATTACCAAATTTGGCCTGGCTGAATTTGCCAATCTGGAAAACTACAAAACTAATATGCCCATTTATAAGGACAGTATGAGTGATGAGGAAATCGTCGCTGTTTTTTCCTATATAAAATCAACATGGCCGCAAGAAATTCAAAATGGCCATGATGAGATGAATCAACGAAATGCAGAGGCCAAGTCCCCAGGGGCATAGGGTTGATAGCGACAAGATAATGCCAGTTTGGACACAAGTTCAGATGAAGTATTTGCTTACTGAAGACTGGCAATCACAATCGGGGCGGCGCTGCGGTTCATCAGGTCGCGGATTTGGCTGACCGTATTGGCAAATGTTGTCTGGTCCCTTGAAGACAGGGCCTTTGAGCGTGGCAGCTGAACGCGCAACGGGTCAACCGGTGTGCCGTTTATGCGGACCTCAAAATGTACATGGGGGCCGGTTGAGTTGCCAGTGGAGCCTACAAAGCCAATGAGTTGTCCCTGTTGCACAGCAACTCCAGGAGAGATGCCCGGGGCAAATCGGGTTTGGTGGGCATAGCGGGTCATATACCCGTTTCTGTGTTGAATTTCAGTGAACTTTCCATAGCCGGAAACCCATTGCGCGCGTTTGATTACACCATCCCCTGAAGCATAAATGGGAGTGCCGGTGGGTGCTGCAAGGTCAACGCCGGTATGAAGTTTGCGTGTGCCAAATATTGGATGGACCCGCATGCCGAACCGTGAGCGCAAGCGACCACCGCCCTCAAGTGGACGCCGGATCAAAAAGCGTTTTCCGGTTTCTCCGTCCGGGTCAAAGAAATCAACTTCTCCGTCTGTTGACTGAAAGCGGAAAAACTCTCTTGAGGTACCACCCAGCGAGAGGGAAACATAAAGCAACTGTTGTTTGCCTACGGCATCGGGGGCTGTTTGGAGCAGTTCGATACTGTCTCCAACGCCGATGCGCGCGTCCAATTCCAGATCATAGGCATAAAGGGAGACAATGCGGTCAATGGTTTCATCATCCAGATTATACTTCCGTCCGGTTTCCCAGATTGAACGGTAAATAGAGGGCAGGTTATTGACGTTGACCTCTTCAACATCCTCATCAGGAAATTCAATCGCTGCCGGGGCAATGCCTAAAACATATCGCCCTGTGTCGGTAAGTGCGACCGTAGCGGCGTGATTGTCGTTCACATAAATGGATGTGCGGTAGGGAATGAGCGTATCATTGGTGCGGTTGGGACCAAACAGAATGCGCAAATGGGCGCCTGCAGGAAGCGTGGGGGAGGGGTAAACATTATCCATCGCACCGACAACTGCTGAAATCATGTTGTTGGTAAATCCGTTTTGGCGAAGGGCATCAGCTAGCGGGGTTGGGGTGCGGAAGGTAAGAATACGTTCGCTTCGCCCAAGAATTTTGTCCTCAGGCAATGTGACTTTGGGCATCACGGTCACGTTTTCTGCCTCACCAACAATTGTGTTTGAGGTAATATTATCCAATTCAATAATAGAGTTGTTTTCTGCAGCGTAGCCAAGGGCAGATATTTCAAAGGGAGAATAAGAACGCTCAAGGGTGAGGCGCACAAAGGCGGCGGCGCTTTGATCCGTAACGAAACTGGCAGGTACCACATCCATGGGCATGGTTGTGGTGCGCACGATAATTTCACCTTCAACATCAGCACCATAGATATCGGTAGAAATGAGATCTGGTGTCAGGGCGGCGGTGCGCGAACGTGTACGATTAAGAAGAGCTACGGGATCATATTCTGGTATATTGCTGGAAAGGGAGGTTGCAGAAGTTGCAAGGGTGGAGCGAATACGATCAAAGGGTTGATTGCGGATACGAAACTCCCCGGCCACATTCACACGAATTGATGCTTCAATAACTTCCCTTTCCGAACGGGTTTGGGTAACCGGTTTGAGGCGATCTGTTTTTGCTGATGAGGAAAAATCGGCAGTTTCTGTCTGTGTTGCAACCTGAAGGGCGTCGTGGGGCGTGGAAAACGTGTCCTGCCCAAGGAATGAAACGTAAAGCGCGCCTCCCATGAGAACAACAGAAGTCAACCCGGTCATTATAATTCCGGCGAGCCAGGAAAGGGAGAGTTCACGCCCCTGAGGTATGTCGCCCTCAGTTGATTGCAGAGTTAAAGGGTTTGAATCCTCAAATCCCGAATTGCGCAACATGGCGGCATGACGATTTGATTCGGCTAGACTCAAAAGTATTCCCCGGGAATAGTGCGCTTTATTTTTTCAGTTTTTATACAGTGACGCTCCTCAGTTGCCAACAGAATCTGTTCACAATGTGGAGGGAAGCGTTGGCGGAGGGGAATGATTGCAGAACATGATCTAAACCGAGAGGTCTTGAGCCAGCATGAGTGCATTGCCATCAGGGTCGTAAAAGGTTGCCGTGCTGACCATGCCTTCAAAAGTCATGGTTTGGCCATCGAATTTGACGCCTGCCGCTTCCAGGGCATTGCGGGCTATAACAATGTCCGGAATACCAAACACTGGCACCGCGTTTCCCGGTGTTGGTTTGTTTTGCTCCCCCAAACCCAAAGTAACACCGTTGGTTTTTGTTTTCAGCTCGCTCCAACCGGCCTCGTCAATATGATGAAGAAGCTCAAACCCGAGTTTGTCAAAATACCATTTGGCGCTGGCATGGCGATCGCGGACGGATATGGCAATGGTAATTGTACTGTCCAACGTAACGATTGGTTTGGTATTTTTATTCGGCATGGCACTTTCCTTTGATCTAAAAATATATATACTGTACTTTATGGACATAAGCACACTTGTCAAGGTTACCTCAAAGGCATGGTCACTCACCATTCTTGCATCGATGTATGAGGGAGTGCCGGGGCGACAGGCGGCATTGCTTGGCGCATCGGGGGCTGGTCGCACGGCATTTGCGCACAGTATTCTCCATTTGACTGATCTGGGATTGTTGGAAAAAAACCCCGGTCACGGTCATCCACTCAGGCCTGAATACCGTCTGACACAAAAGGGGGGGGAGGCTGCACTTATGGCACACAGGATCAGGCAGGCGGTTCCCCGGCTTTCAGAAATTTCCCTGCTGCGGCGCGTCTGGACCATCCCGGTTTTGGTTGTGGCTCAAAAGCCATTACATTTTTCACAGATCAAGAAAGAACTGGTAAGCATTAGTGACCGTGCATTGTCGCAATCTTTAATTCAGCTGCAGGCGCAGCATTGGATGCGACGTGAGGTCGATACGACAATTCGTCCTCCGCGACCACTGTATCAGGCCACTAATGCGGGTTTTTTAATCGGGCGGGTGGTTAGTGAACCGGCATTTTAGGAGCGCCGCATAATGTGTTCAGGACCATTTGTGATTTGGCGTGTCGCTTGTCATATCGGGCGGTATATCGTTCGGTGGCACAATGTTTGACTTTGTCCTGTTTGGATGCACAACATCAGGGGTAATATCCATATCTATTTTTAATACAAACATGGAATCCCGCCGGTTTACCTTTACTCTCACCTCGTTTCTGTCCACTCCCACGTGGCGGGCGATAACCGCAACAATATCGTCGCGCATGCGCGCCACCAGCTGGGAGCGGCCAAGGCTGGCTCTTTCGTGAGCCAGCATGACCTGCAGACGTTCTCGCGCGACGGGGGCTGACTTCTTCCGCCCCAGAAAACCAAACATATTCATGCGGCTCTCCCGCCAAACCAGTTGGCAAACAGTTTCTTTTTGCTGACAGGCAACGTCACCTCGATATCCTCTCCGCACAGCCTTCTGGCCGCTTCCACATAGGCTTTTGCTGGTAAGCTTGCAGGATTGGATATTGGAACCGGAACGCCAAGGTTTGAGGCGCTAAGCACTTCGCGGCTTTCAGGAATGATCCCCAGAAGTGGAATTGAAAGCACTTCGGATACATCATCAATGGCCAGCATTTCCCCTGTCCCCGCCCGAACAGTATCATAACGGGTGATCAACAGGTGCTTTTCAACTTCCTGTCCTTTTTTGGCTCTTTCGGTTTTAGAATCCAGAAGTCCGATTATACGATCTGAGTCTCGCACCGAAGAAATTTCGGGATTGGCAATGATTACTGCGATATCAGCATGTTTCATGGCCAGAACCGCGCCGCGCTCGATACCTGCGGGGCTGTCGCAAATGACCCAGTCAAACCTTGAGCGCAGTTGCTCCATTACCTGAAGCACGCCCTTTTCGGTCAGGGCATTTTTATCCCTGGTCTGGGAGGCGGGCAGCAGGTAAAGATTTTCCAGACGTTTGTCTTTGATCAGTGCCTGGGAAAGGTTGGCATTGCCCTGAATGACATTGATCAGGTCAAATATTACCCGGCGTTCTGCACCCATCATCAGATCCAGGTTGCGCAGACCAATATCAAAATCAACGACGGCCACGCTTTGACCTTCCTGGGCAAGTGCTGCACCAAGGGCTGCGGTCGAGGTGGTTTTACCAACTCCGCCTTTGCCCGAAGTGACAACAACAATTTTTGCATTCTTTTTTTCGCTCATGAACATTTACTCCATAATTTTCAGCATGATCGTATTTTCTTCCAGCCAGGCCTGAACGGGTTTGCCGTACAGGTCGGGGTCAAAGCTATCGGATGATTTAAGAAAGCCGCCAATGACTATAAGTTCAGCCTCAAACTTGCGGCAAAAAATTCGGGCGGTTGTATTGTTGGCTGATCCGGCAATGGCCCGACCGCGCAGCGAGCCATAAACGTGAACTGATCCGCCACAAACAATCTCGGCGCCTGAGGCTACTGACCCGGATATGCTTACGTCTCCATTGGGGAAGTAGATTGACTGGCCGGAACGTAAAGGTGTTGCAAGTGTCAGGGACTGTATTTCTGTCGCTTTCTCAGCATGCTCTGCCCGGCTTGATTCCTGAGAAGGGTATGGGGTGTTTTTGCCGCCAGGAAGCGGCTCAAGCGCCGGGGCCAGCCAAGAGGGATCTACCCCCTCTACACTGATCAGGCGAAAATTCCGGGTTTGGAGTTGCAGTAAAAAGCTATTTAGCTCAAGCTTTGTCAGCTCAATTTTAGACAGGTCCACGATCAAGGGCCGTGAAGCAAAAAAATCAGAGGTCTGCGCGGCCCGGTCATCCAGCTCAAGCAACCATTCGTGCAGCGGCGCACTCGGGGTCAGCACAAAAGCCAAAAATGAACGGCCATGAAAATTAAATGAAGAACGTGTTTGGGTCAGCATCGAAAAGATCCATCAGGTTACCCAAACCACCCTCAGTGTGAACAGACATGGTTAAAAAAGGGTTACGATGCTTTTTGGAAGTGAGATTTTTTTAAGGGCAGCAGTTTTATGCCCGCTTTAATATCAGGTATAACCGGCAGAGAACCTTAGCCTGGACGTACTGGAAAAAATGAACATACGATAATTACCAGCCATCCCGCAATCATCAGAACGCCGCCAATGGGGGCAGCCATAGGGAATATGCCATCCTGCAACAGCCCCGTTTGATTGATCCCCGTTCGGTTCAAAAAATTAACAGCTAAATCACTCGTAAATAAAATTGTTCCCAAGGTAAGAATCGCTCCGGCTATGGAAACAAACTGAATATGGCTTTTCGCCGCATAGAGGGCGATAAGCACGGGAGCATGGGCCAATAACATAATGGAAGCCGGCCCCAGAAGCCCTGTTGTATCACTGTGGGAGGCCGCTGCGGCGCTGGCAACGCCAATTGCACCGAATATGCCGCCTGTTGCCACCATCCAAGTTCCACTAGTCATAGGGGGATTCCAAACCTTGTTACAATTTACACTATACAGACTACCATTCTTTTGAATTCGATTGCAGTGCAAAACTGCCTGGCAGACAGTTTGCTGACAGGGAAGAGACTATTTTCTTGTGAGCTACAGGTCTGCAGACGCCAAATATATATATATATCCTGAAAATAAATTTTTTGAACCCGAAAAAACGCGGGAAAACCGGGGTATTTGGGCATAGTTTTCCACTGTGCGAAATATGTTGGCAAAATTGTGAATTGACGTGTTGACTCTAAAATGTGGTGCCCCTATAACCCGCCAGCGTTTGGAGATCAGAGTTTTTCAAAATTCTTTTTTCCAAGCTAGTTGACTGAAAATATTAACAAATATCTTTTTTCAACAATGACTAAAATAGGGTGTTGACAGAGGCGTTTGCCTCCCATATAACCCGCAAACGCTAGCGAGGCAGGTCACATTTTGGCTCCCACTGTTGGCGGTTTCTAAAATATGGCAGAATAACTGTCGGGTTACCGACAAAATTTTGCTGTTTTGTTGTGTTTAGTATAGAACATGACAAGGACAAATATTTAGACGTTTATTCCCGCAAGGGAATTGGGGTCGGTTCATTGATAGTGTGAAGATAGAAGAAAGAGAAACGTGGACGGCGAGGTTCTTGCGAGCTGGAATAGATTTTAGGATCTAAACTGGCGAAAAAAAGACTTCGACAGGTGTACGTTTCTATCAGAGAACACCAATGGTGTCTGGATGTCGTGAGACGTTCAGAAACAATTGTGTGTCCTCGTCAATGTTCATGTAGAAATACATGAATTGTGTAGTAATACGCAAATAAGTAAACGTGCATGCGTCGACAATAGTCAGAATATCAAACTTGAGAGTTTGATCCTGGCTCAGAACGAACGCTGGCGGCAGGCTTAACACATGCAAGTCGAACGCTTCACTTCGGTGAGGAGTGGCAGACGGGTGAGTAACGCGTGGGAACCTACCTAATAGTACGGAATAGCCCTGGGAAACTGGGAATAATACCGTATACGCCCTTCGGGGGAAAGATTTATCGCTATTAGATGGGCCCGCGTTGGATTAGCTAGTTGGTGAGGTAATGGCTCACCAAGGCGACGATCTATAGCTGGTCTGAGAGGATGATCAGCCACACTGGAACTGAGACACGGTCCAGACTCCTA
>JAJRRJ010000017.1 GCA_024279575.1 Alphaproteobacteria bacterium
CGCAAGTGAAATTGCCAGCTTTTCCCGATCCAGTGTTTGAATAACATCAAAGAGCTTTACAGCCTCTTTCACCTTGTTGGTTTGTAGGGGGCCGATTAGATGGAGTTGAACATCTAAATATTGCTCTTTCAGGCCAGGCCATTTTTCCATTGCCTCCTGTACTCGGTTTTCCCCAAATACCCGTTGCCCCAAATCCAGTACCGGAATAATTTTTGTCGCCGGAAATGTTTTTGAAACGACAATAAGTTGAGGCATAGCTTGATTTGGAACATATCTTTTATGAGCTTTTTCCATACGGGTGCGCACAAGATGCAACCGATCATGAATCGATTGTTTTTGGGGGGATTCACTAGACATTGTTGACCTGTGTGTGTTTTTCTGGTGATGGTCTGCATAATGAATTTTCCCTGCGTTTATGCAAGGGATAAACCAGCATTTAGGACGTCATACGTGAGCAACAATCAAAATACTGCAGACTCTGAATACGAGCGTTATAACCCGCGCGAGATGGAACCGCACTGGCAAAATGAGTGGCGGCAGAAGAAGGTGTTTGAACTCAGAGATGACGACCCGCGTGAACGCTACTATGTCCTTGAAATGTTCCCCTACCCCTCTGGTCGACTGCATGCCGGGCATGTACGCAACTACGCTATGGGTGATGTTGTGGCTCGATATCACCGTGCTCTTGGCAAGGCGGTTCTGCATCCCATGGGCTGGGATGCCTTTGGACTTCCAGCAGAAAATGCGGCAATCAAAACCCGCTCCCACCCTAAAGACTGGACCTATGCCAATATTGCTACCATGCGCTCACAACTGCAATCCATGGGGCTAAGCATCGACTGGTCCCGTGAATTTGCCACTTGCGACCCTGAATATTATGAACACCAACAGCGTCTGTTTTTACAGTTTTTGAATGCAGATCTGATTACGCGAAAAAAATCCAAGGTTAATTGGGATCCGGTTGACCTGACAGTTCTGGCCAATGAACAGGTGATTGATGGTCGCGGGTGGCGCTCTGGTGCAGAAGTTGAACAGCGTGAATTGGTACAGTGGTTTTTTAAAATTACTGACTTTGCCGAAGATCTTTTGAACAGCCTGGACGATCTTCCGGGGTGGCCTCAAAAGGTACGCACAATGCAGCGGAACTGGATTGGTAAATCAACCGGAATGCTTATCCGTTGGGAGCTTGAAGGAGCAGGCGTGCCGCAAGGGTTTGATGATCTTGAAGTTTACACGACCCGACCTGATACAGTTTTTGGCGCATCATTCATGGCCATAGCTGCGGACCACCCTTTAGCCGGCGCGATGGCAACAGCCAATCCGGATTTGCAAGCCTTCATTAAACAGTGCCAGGCAGTTGGCACCAGTGCGGCAACTCTTGAAACTTTGTAAAAGGAAGGTTTTGACACAGGGATTCACGTGAAACATCCCTTTGACGAGAATAAAACCCTCCCCGTTTATGTGGCAAATTTTGTACTTATGGGATATGGCACCGGTGCAATTTTCGGGTGCCCCTCAAGCGATCAGCGAGATCTGGATTTTGCCCGCAAATATAATCTGGATGTTACAGCAGTTGTATTACCCGAGGGCAAAAATAGAGACGATTTTTTAATCACTGATCTGGCCTTTACCGAACACGGTACAATGATCAACTCGCAGTTTCTTGACGGCCTGACCCCCGAACAGGCCTTTGAACAGGTAGCTGATCGTTTGGGAAATATTGACCTGAAAGGCAAACCACAAGGAACACGCAAAACCAACTACCGCTTGCGGGACTGGGGGATTTCCCGCCAAAGATTTTGGGGCTGTCCTATTCCAATCATTCACTGCGATAATTGTGGTCAGGTCAATGTGCCTGATGCAGATTTACCCGTGCGTCTCCCCGAGGACCCTGATCTGAGCAAACCGGGGAATGCGCTTGACCACCACCCGACATGGAAGATCGTTGAGTGCCCAACCTGTGGTTCTGACGCCAGACGCGAAACAGATACGATGGACACATTCGTTGATTCTTCCTGGTACTTTGCCCGCTTTACTTCCCCGCGCTCCAGTCAGCCACTCGTTCCAGAAATCGCCAATGCATGGTTGCCTGTTGACCAGTATATCGGAGGAATTGAGCATGCTATTTTGCATTTGCTATATTCACGCTATTTCACACGTGCCCTTAAAAAGGTCGGGCTTTTGGATATCAAAGAACCATTCAAGGGACTTTTTACCCAGGGGATGGTCACCCATGAGACCTATAAAGATGAAAGCAAAAACTGGGTAAGTCCGGACAATATCCGTATTGAAACAAAAGATGGTAACCGTCAGGCTTTCGTTTTGTCCACCAACAAACCCGCAACCATCGGGCCGGTGGAAAAAATGTCCAAATCCAAGTTAAATGGTGTGGATCCTGAAGATATGCTAAAAACCCACGGGGCTGATGCCATTCGCTGGTTTGTACTTTCAGATTCTCCTCCGGAACGGGATGTGGAATGGAACGAGGCGGGAATAGACGGCGCCTCTCGCTTTGTTCAACGGTTCTATAAAATCGTGCAGGAATCCATTGCCCTTGGTCAGCTTTCCCCAAAAGTTGCAGGAAATGAGGACAAGGAAGCCCGGGAATTTCTTTCCCATGTTCACGCCACAACCAAAGCGGTTGGTGAAGAACTTGGCGGTATTCGGTTCAATCGCGCTATTGCTCATATTTATGATCTGGCCAACGGGTTTTCTAAATTTTTACCCAAAGTATCACAACACCCCAACGGCGAACGTATTCTTGCATTGCGCAAAGGACTGGACCATCTGGTTGTTTTAGTTGCCCCTTTCATGCCCCATATGGCAGAAACCTGTTGGCAACAGCTGGGTAAATCTGGTTTGGTTTGCGATGCCCCATGGCCCGAGGTAGACTTAGCCTTGCTGGTGAAGGAAAGCACAATCATTCCGGTTCAGGTCAATGGCAAGCGGCGGGGGGAAATTGAAGTACCCCTCAATGCACCAAAGTCACTGATTGAAGAAAAAGCGTTGAATTTGGACGCTATAAAGCGCATTCTAGAAGATGACTCACCAAAGAAGATTATTGTTGTGCCAAATAGGATCATCAACATTGTCATTTAACCGGAATATATTTTTGCGCCCTCTGGCATTGATTATTGGTTTCTTTACCATAATGGTTTTGTCCGCCTGCAGTTTTGCACCACTCTACTCTGGGACAAATATCAACACACAGTCATATGAGTTTTCATTTGATCAAGCCAATTCGCGACTGGAGCAGATTGTTTACTCTGAGCTTGTCGCAGCATTGGGCCGTTCAACCAATCCCGATTCTCGCCGCGTAAACATTGTTGTTTCATCTTCAAACATAACACCAGGTTCCTCAAGCGTGGGACTAAGCGGAAAAATCACGGTAACAGATCAAATAACTGGCGATATCATTTTTTCCGGCACGCGCACCGCTTCCGCCACCTATATTTCCTCTGAGCAATTATTAACAAACCAACAGGCTGCCAATGAAGCAAGCGAACGTGCTGCCCGTCAGTTAGCCCAAACAATCCGTTTGACACTGCTTGGAATTGCCGCCTCTATCACATCCCCATGAGTGAATTAAAAGCTTACCAGGTTGATGGCTTTCTTAAAAAGAGGCCGGTTAAGCACGGCATATATCTCATATATGGATCAGATACCGGCCTTATTCACGAACGCGCCATAGCATTATGTAACGCTCATTTTGAAGGATCTGAACCAAAGCAAAAATTGCACGCCGATGTTGTAGTACTGGAAATGGACGAACTGGTTACAAATCCTTCGCGGCTGGCTGTTGAAGCATTGACCTCTTCCATGTTTTCCGGAGCGCCAGTAATTCGTGTACGCAACGCAAACAAAGCCATCCTTCCGATTTTAGTCGAATTGTTAGGCCACCCCTTTGGGGCAATCATTGTCATCGAAACCGGTAGTCTGACAAAACGCGACAAATTGCGCGTACTCATTGAAGATCACCAAAATGCCTGGACCCTGCCATGTTTTGCTGACGATGATAAATCATTGGGTACGTTGATCCGACAGGTCTTTAATGAAGAACAAATTTTAGTATCCCCGGATGCTGTTGCCTATTTGTGCACTATCTTGGGTAATGATCGTGAGATTACTCGACGAGAACTGGAAAAACTGGTCAATTTTGCGCGCCAGAGCAAAGAATTGAGTCTTGAGAATATATACGAGCTTTGTGGCGATAACGCCATGCTTGCACTGGATGCACTGGTGGATGCTGTTGGACCCGGAAACCTGCAGGTTCTTGAAGCTTCAATGAACCGCTCCTACGGCGCAGGGCTTGATTCCCAGGTATTACTAAATACCAGCGCACGGCACTTTCATTTTCTTCAAACCGTACGTCTGAAAATTGATGCGGGCGCAAATTCTGCCTCGGCACTGGCAAGTACCTATCCGCGCCCACATTTTTCTAGAAAACAACGAATTGAAACACAGATACAACGTTGGTCAGCACCTTCTTTGGCACGTGCCAGCAAACGAATTTTTGAAGCCACCCTCTCTTCTCGCCAACAGGATGAGCTAGGTGAAACCATTACCCGACGCACCCTTTTAGCAATCTGCTTGGCAGCCAAAAAGCTCTAGCTCTGCATGGGCGCAAATTTTTATGAAATGTCAAAAACCCAAATAAAGGTCACGTTATTCAGCGGCTCTCAATCGACGACAAAGCGCATCAAGCTGCTCCAGGGATTTATAGTGAATTTCAAGTTTTCCACTTTCCCCCTTACCCTTCAAACTAACCTGCATGCCTAAAAAATTCGACAGCTCCTTTTCCAGAGCAAGGCTATCAGCACTTTTTTGA
>JAJRRJ010000229.1 GCA_024279575.1 Alphaproteobacteria bacterium
ATCACGATCACGATCACGATCACGATCACGATCACGATCATCACCATCACCCCTATCCCCATGCGGATCATCCCGCCGGGCCGGTGACTTTGCCCGACATTCAGGGGCCGCGCGCGCGCCGACAAAAACAAACCGGGGACTAGAGGGTTTTGTCCTATCTTAGCGATCCCAAACTAATCTATGAAAAAAGTTTCGCCACGGTACGCGCCGAGGCAAACCTGACATGTTTTTCGCCCCCGGAACAGGAAATTGCTATTCGGCTGATCCACGCATGCGGCATGGTTGATCTGGTGGATGATTTGGTCTTTTCCCCAAATTCCGTTGCCAAGGGAGCAGCAGCCTTTGCAGCAGGTGCCAATATAGTTTGCGATGTGAACATGGTGGTTAAAGGGATTATTTCTGCAAAACTTCCTAAGTCAAACAAGATATTTTGCGGGTTGCAAAGCGAGGGAGCGCGTGTGTTTGCTGACAATAATAAACACACCCGTTCAGCTGGTGGAATTGATGTAATGGCGGACCAGTTACAAGGAGCAATTGTTGCCATTGGCAACGCGCCCACCGCATTGTTTCATCTTATGGAGCTAATTGAAAATGGCGCACCAAAGCCTGCTTTGGTTCTGGGGTTTCCGGTGGGGTTTGTTGGTGCCATGGAATCCAAGGAGGCATTGATTTCCAACAAATTGAACCTGCCATATATTGCGTTGCGCGGCAGGCGCGGTGGGAGTGCAATGGCAGCAGCAGCAGTTAATGCACTGGCGTTCGGGTTGCAGACATGAGCGCCCCGTGGCTCACAATTATTGGGGTTAGCGAAGCTGGAGTTGATGCTTTGGGCGATGCCGCGTTGGCGTTGCTTACAAAGGCAAAAACCGTATTTGGCGCCGAGCGTTTTACACGCCAACTCAGGGAAAACAGACATCAGAGTGTGCGTGTCTGGACGTCCCCTTTTTCTGTGATGATTGAAGAAATTATTGCCACCCGGGGCACACAAACTATCGTTCTGGCCAGTGGTGATCCCAACTGGTTTGGCGCTGGAGCGACGCTTGCTCGTTATCTGGAGCCCCATGAATATGACATTTTGCCCGCCCCCTCGTCATTCCAACTGGCGGCAACCTTAATGCGTTGGCCCATGGCCGAGGTGCAAACTGTATCTTTTCACGCTCGTAGTGTGGATAATTTATATCGTGAGCTGTTTCCCGGAGCGCGCATCCTGGCACTGACGTCAGATCGCCAGACGTTGATACAGGTGGCTAAGCGTTTGGTTGGCGCAGGCTATGGTGCCTCCAACCTTAGTGTGTTGGAAAATCTTGGAAGTAAAGATCAGAAACAAATCACCTTTCTTGCACATCAGGCCCACCTGCAGGACATTGGAGACTTTTATGTGCTTGCCATTGAATGTGTGGCTGAAGAAAGCGCGCAACTGATGTCGCTTGTTCCCGGTCTGCCCGATGAACTATTTGAGCATGATGGCCAATTGACCAAGCGCGAGGTGAGGGCTGTAACTCTTTCCAGTCTTGCGCCCTTCCCTGGCGCACTTTTGTGGGATGTGGGCGCGGGAAGTGGTGCAATCGGGATCGAGTGGATGCGCGCAGCCCCCCTTGGAAAAGCAATTTGCTTTGAAAGGGACGCCCGAAGATGCGAACGAATTGAGTTAAATAGAACCGCCCTTGGAGCGCCTGGCTTGAACATCATAAACGCTGAAGCCAGTTTGAAATTGCGGGACCACCCAGCCCCGGACGCAATATTTATTGGCGGCGACGTTGCCAATGAAACACTGTTCAAAGCATGCTGGAAAAGCTTGAAGCCGGGTGGTCGGTTGGTTGCAAATGCGGTTACCATTGAAAGCATATCAGCTCTGGTAAGTCGGCAAAAAATGTTCGGAGGGACTTTGATTTCTATTGGGATTTCTACAATAAAATCCATCGGATCCAGCCATGTGTTGCATCCGACTCTGCCGATTACGCAATGGGCGGTCATAAAACCAAAACCCGGGGGCAGGCAATGAGTGCTAAGCTTTTCCTCATCGGAGTTGGGCCGGGTGACCCCCAATTACTTACCCTTAGGGCTGCCAAAATCCTCAAAGACGCCCGCTTTGTTGCCTTTTTGCGCAAACCGGGCACCACTTCCATGGCGCTGGGTATCGCCAAAGATCATTTGCAACCCGGCATAGCGCTTTCGCCAATGGATGTACCTATGCAGGTCGCCCCACAGGCCGCCCAGAACGCCTATGATCTGGCCGCTACAAAAATTTCGGCGCTGTTGGATCAAGAAAAATCCGTGACCTACCTGTGCGAAGGGGATCCGTTTTTTTATGGCTCTGCCATGTATTTGTTTCACCGTTTATCACCGGCGTATGAAATTGAAGTTGTGCCCGGTATTTCTTCCCTTGGTGCTGCATCCGCCGCCATTCCGCGGCCATTGGTTTCGCGTGCGCAACATCTAAAAGTTCTATCTGCAACAATGCCGGAACAGGAATTTGAAGACGAACTCTTAACGGCCCAAAGCGTTGTGGTCATGAAAACCGGGCGGCACTTTTTGCGCATCAAAAATGTATTGATTAAAAGCGGATTGGCACAAAATGCGCTCATTGTTGAACATGCGAGTGGAGCGGAGCAAGCCGTAACGCCTTTGCTCGAGTATAAGGGGGACTGTCTGCCCTATTTTGCAACAATTCTCTCCTTCAAAGGTAACGGATCCCCAGAGAAAAGGGGGTTGGAATAATGAGCGCATCACCCCAACCTGCCATCTTATATTTCACCAATCCGGGAAAAATTTTAGCCAAAAAAATAGCTGGCATCGTTGAAGGCTCAGTTGTAAATTGTAGTTCAGGCACTGTGGATGCCAGGCAGATAGTTGGCGATCTATTTGCTGCAAAAAGGCCAATTGTGGGAATTTGTGCTACCGGAATTCTGGTGCGCCTGCTGGCAGAAAAATTACAAAACAAATATGAGGATCCCCCGGTACTCTGCGTATCAGCAAATGAAAAATTTGTCATTCCCTTGCTGGGCGGTCATCGGGGGGCAAACCGCATGGCAATTCTGATTGCAGATAATATTGGTGCTGATGTGGCAATTACCACCGCGTCTGAAGGGCGCTTTGACTTTGCCCTGGACGCGCCTCCAAAGGGCTATGTTCTGGCGCAATCTGATGCCGTAAAATCGGCAATGGCGGCGTTGTTAAATGGTGAAAAAATTGATGTTTCAGGATCAGACCAATGGTTGATTGAAGCAGGATATCCAGTTGCCGGCGATGGTAAAATCAAGATTCATGTTTCTGAATACATATCGCCTGTAGCATCAGGGGACACAATTGTGTACCGCCCTAAAACCCTGGTCGTGGGGGTGGGTTGTGCCCGTTTTACCACGAGGGATGAGATTGTGCACCTGATCGAGAAGGCCCTTGAAAAGGCGCACCTCTCCCCTAAAAGTATCTGTGCACTGGCCTCAATTGATATTAAAAGCGATGAGGCGGGGCTTCATGCCGCCGCCGCCTGTTTTGGCGTTCCGCTACGATTGTTTCCCGCTGAAAGTCTCGCCGCAATAGCTGATCGGGTGCCCAACCCCTCAAGCGTGGTGGAAGCTGAGACGGGAACAGCGTCGGTGGCTGAAGCTGCTGCACTCCTGGCGGGTAATCTGATTGTGCCAAAGCAAAAAACCGACAATGCCACCTGCGCAATCGGGAAGTCTGATCTCCCGATCGATCCCGATTGTTTTGGTGAAGGCACTGGCCAACTGCACCTTGTGGGTATCGGGCCGGGTGAAAAACAACAGCGTACGCAATCAGCAAGTTTAGCGCTCACCAATGCCACAGACTGGGTGGGATACAGTCTTTATCTGGACCTGGTCGATGATATGCACGATAGGCAAATTCTACATTCTTTTGATCTGGGTGATGAAGAACCGCGCGTTCGGTTTGCGCTGGAATTGGCAGCTAAGGGAAAAAATGTCGCTTTGATCTGTTCTGGTGATGCTCAGATTTATGCCATGGCGGCACTGGTTTTTGAATTGCTTGATGTTGAAGGGAAACGCGCTGTTTCCCCCTCTGCCAAACGCCTCTTTGTTGAGAGTCATCCCGGAATTTCAGCCCTGCAAATGGCCTCGGCTCGTGCAGGCGCCCTGCTGGGACATGATTTTTGCACCATTTCTTTATCCGACCTGCTAACACCGCGTCCTGATATTGAAAAGCGCCTGCATGCCGCTGCCACCGGCGACTTTGTTACCGCTTTTTATAATCCAAGGTCCAAGAAGCGCACGGAACTGATTAAAGTTGCCAAACAGATATTTTTGCTACACCGACCGCTCGATACGCCGGTTGTGATTGCAACAAATCTTGGCCGCGAGGGTGAAACCGTGCAGGTGGTGACACTTGAAGATTTTGATCCGACACAAATTGATATGCTGACAATTGTATTGTTTGGCTCCTCCAACTCAAAATCGTTTCTGCGGGGTGATGGCCGCACAATCGCCTATACCCCTCGGGGATATGCCAATAAGACGAGTGAAAAAAAATGACAGTTTTCTTTATTGGAGCAGGACCGGGCGCTCCCGATCTCATTACATTGCGCGCCCATCGCTTGATCCAGAACTGCCAAACCTGTCTTTATGCAGGCTCGCTGGTGCCCCGGGAAATTGTCGCAGCTGCCCCCAACGGAGCGTTGATACTTGATACCGCTCCCATGCATCTGGATCAGATAATTGACCATATGATTGAAGCAGATAGCCGGGGTGAAGACGTTGCACGGGTCCATTCGGGCGACCCTTCTCTTTACGGGGCGATTGCCGAACAGATGCGAGAGCTAAAGCGTGCCGATATAAAATTTGAAACCGTTCCCGGCGTACCAGCTTTCGCCGCCGCCGCCGCGCTCAATACTGAACTGACCTTGCCAAAAATCGCCCAGACAGTAATCATTACCCGAACCGGGGGGAAAGCCTCCCCTATGCCAGAAGGCGAACAGTTGGAAATTCTGGGTCAGTCCGGGGCAACGCTGGCAATTCATCTTTCCATTCGAAACCTGACTTATGTGCGCCAGGCCCTTGTCCCGTTCTATGGGGAAAGTTGCCCTGTGATTATTGCCTACAGGGCCAGTTGGCCCGATGAAAAATACATCAAAACAACTTTAGGTGACATGGCGCACGAAGTGCGCAAGGAAAAGATTACTCGCACCGCTTTGATTTTTGTCGGTAAGGTCTTTCAAGACAACGATTTTGACGCCAGCTCTCTTTATGAGCGTAGCTTTGCCCATATTTTGCGCAATAAAGGCAAAAAGAAAGATCGTCCGGTGGAGAGCGGGAGTTGATCAAAAACCTCTTTGAGTTCATCAACGGAGTTAACTTCGCGGGTCGGGGGCAAAGGCGGGCGCGAAATCATCACCACCTGCACGCGCAAAATAAACGCTGCATCAAGTTTTGCCTTGGTTTGCTCTCCACCCGAATTTTTACTTACCAGATGGGTAATGCCTTTACGCTTGAGCAGGGCAATTTCATCCGGTCTGGAAAAGGGAGGCCGCCCTTCAAACGCCTTGAAATTTGCGGGCAGTTCTTCACAAATCGGCTCGATGGAGCGCACCAGAAAATGAATGTCCGAACGGGAAAAAAATGGCGCCAGATCCTGTCGGCCAACGGTGAGAAAAACTGTCGCCCCCGATGGCAGAATTTCTGCCGCTTCTTTTTTAGAGCCCACATGCCACCAGTTGGCCTCCTCTGGTTCAACATAGGGAGGGCGGATCAGGCGGATAAGTGGGATTTTAGATTTTGCCGCCGAAATAACCGCCCCTGCCGACATTTTGGCGGCAAACGGATGGGTCGCGTCAATCAGATAGTCAATATTGTTGGTTTCAATAAAGGTCGCCAAACCGTCCGCCCCGCCAAATCCCCCGGTATTGATTTTTCCTTTGGGCTTGATCGGGTTTTGGTTGCGCCGGACAAAGATGTTGTAACCTGATGTCCCATCGCATGGAGCATGTTGGCGGCCCCAATGGCCTCTTGTGTCCCCCCAAGGATCAATATTCTCATGGTGCAATCTTTCCCTTAGCCGGAGCCAACGCTTTTCCCCAGGAGTTGACCGTTTCTTTGTATCACAAGCACCTGTATTTCGGTGTCACTTGTTTTCAAAATTGCGCGGACCTGTTCCGCAGCTTTGTCAGCAATAATCTGACCCAGATTGATGTCCCCATTGTGTGCAATCTGCAAGACTTCATTGCCCGATGTCGCTGCAATTGCGGTCTCCAATACATCTTGATCGGCCCCTGCATCTGCCATCAATATGCTCAGCCAGCCAATATCCACTTTAGAGCGCCCCGAATGCAAATCCATCGCCCCGCAGGCCAGTTTGCTCATTTTGGCAAATCCTCCGGCAATGGTAATTTTTTCCACTTGGTTTTGTCGAAGGTATTTCAGCATTCCTCCGACAAAATCCCCCATGTCTATAAAGCTGTCATCGGGCAGATTAAGAATTTTTTTTGCACAGGTCTCAGAGGTGTGACCGGTGCAGCCTACAAGATGGCTGAGCCCTTGCGCCCGGGCCACGTTGATGCCCGAATGGATGGAATGAATCCATGCCGAGCACGAATAGGGAATAACGATGCCGGTTGTACCCAGAATAGAAATACCCCCCAAAATGCCAAGTCGCGGGTTCCAGGTTTTTTGCGCAATGCGGTTCCCGTTGGGGACGGAAATCAACACTTCAATGTCAGGGGCGATATCAGCACGCGCACATTCTTTCTCGATGATTGCGCTCATCATCTGGCGTGGAACGGGGTTGATGGCCGCTTCTCCAACCTCAATGGGCAAACCCGCTTTGGTGACAGTTCCAACTCCCTCTCCGGCAGCAAAGGAAATGCCGCTTCCAGGTTTGCCCTGGCAAACCCGGACAATAATTTGTGCCCCATGGGTGACATCTGGATCATCTCCAGCATCCTTGATAATGCCTGCCTGCGCAAATTGATCGCTTCTTTTTTCAAAACTCAGCGCAAATCCGGGCTGTTGGCCCCCTGGAAGGGTGATATGAACAGGGTCCAACAAATTTCCATGAAGCAGAGCATGCAATGCGCTTTTGGTGGCCGCAGTGGCGCACGCACCGGTTGTCCAACCCCGCCGCAACGGGGTGCCAGCCGTTTCAGTGTTGTTTTTGTCTTTGCCCATACCCCTCTATACAGTCACACTATGAAACCACAAATCTTCATTTTTTCACAAGAAGCCCATGCCCATGAATAGGTCTTATCTCATAAAGGGCGCAGATGGCGCAAAGGGCACAAAAGGAATTGTTATTGCCGCCCCCAATTCGGGGTCCGGCAAAACAATTTTTACAACCGGACTGGTTGGCGCGTTAACCGCAAGCTCTCTTAAAGTTGCTGTTGCAAAAACCGGTCCCGATTATATTGATACGTCATTTCTTGGCGGGGCGGCTAAATCACCCGCACTTAACCTTGATCCCTGGGCCATGGATGAGCAGCGCATAAAGGCTCTGGTAAATGCCCATTGCTCGGATGCAGATATACTGGTTATTGAGGGGGTAATGGGGCTGTTTGATGGGGCAGTTGATGGGACCGGATCAACCGGTGATTTGTCGGAAATGCTTGAATTACCTGTTTTGCTTGTGGTGGATGCCGCCCGGCAATCCCAGTCTGTTGCAGCCCTGATTTCAGGGTTTGCAAATTGGCGCGATGGGGTGACAATTGTTGGAATAATTTTGAACAATGTTGCCAGTGAACGCCACGAAAAAATCCTGAAAAAGGCAATAGAACCGCTTGATATCCCCCTTGTGGGGATATTGCGCCGCGATGCACAATTGCAGGTGCCAAGCCGTCATTTGGGGTTGGTTTTGGCGCATGAAATTCCCCATATTGATGACTTTACCCGCGCTGCAATCAAAATGGTCAGCGATGGGGTTGATCTTGATTTGATCCGTTCCCTTGCCGCCCCATTGCCAAGGGTAGCGGTCCAAAGCGCATCAGGGATCAAACCATTGGGGCAGCATATCGCCATTGCCCGTGATGCAGCCTTTACCTTTATATATGAGCATTGGCTTTGTGACTGGAGAGCGATGGGGGCACAGTTGAGTTTTTTTTCACCTCTGGCAAATCAGCCTCCCGCCCCCGGTGCCGATGCCGTTTTTCTTCCCGGCGGGTATCCTGAATTATATGGGGAACAGCTTGGCCAGGCACACGCCTTTTTCGCCGCTTTAGCAGCAGCGCGCAATCGTGGCGCCCTCATCTATGGGGAATGTGGAGGGTATATGGTTCTGGGGCAAACCCTGCGCGATAAAAACGGGCTAACGCACAAAATGAGCGCTTTGTTGCCGCATGAAACATATATTGACCGGCCCCGCCGCACTTTGGGCTACAGGCGTTTGCAACACTGCTCCCCGCTTCCCTGGTCAAATCAGCTAATGGCCCATGAATTCCATTATTCTTCAAGTTCGCCCCACAACCTGCCCCCCCTGTTTGAGGCCACCGATGCCCTGGGGCAAGCCCTTGAACCCATGGGGGCGGTTGATAAAAATGTCATGGGCTCGTATGCCCATGTCATTGATGCACAAACAGGGGGACGCCAATGAGTGCCCGCGCATTGATGTTTATGGGAACCGGATCAGACGTGGGCAAGTCGCTTATTGTGGCTGGTTTGTGCCGCGCCTTTACTAATCGTGGACTAAAGGTAATGCCCTTTAAACCGCAAAACATGTCAAACAATGCCGCAGTTACAAAAGATAATGGCGAGATCGGGCGGGCGCAGGCCTTGCAGGCGCGCGCCGCCAGAACCACCCCGCTTACATCCATGAACCCCGTTTTGCTCAAACCAGAACATGAAAGGGGTGCCCAGGTGATTGTGCGTGGCAAGCGGGTTGCCACCATGTCCGCCTCCAGATATTTCTCTGAGCGCGAAAAATATTTGCCACAGGTAATGCAGGCTTTTTCAGAAGTCTGTGACCAGGCTGATCTGGTTTTGATTGAAGGGGCGGGCAGCGCTTCAGAAATAAATCTGCGGCACAATGATATTGCAAATTTTGGTTTTGCCCGCGCCGCCGATATTCCGGTGATGATAATAGGAGATATTCAGCGCGGCGGGGTCATCGCCTCTCTTGTTGGCACATTTAATGTCATTGATCCCTTGGATGCCGCGCTGGTTGCGGGCACGCTTGTTAATCGGTTTCAGGGGGACTCGGATCTGTTTAAACAGGGGCTTGAACAGATTGAGCAAAGAACAAATCGCCCCTGTTTTGGACCTGTTTCTCATTTTGAACAGGCAAATTTATTGCCGGCTGAAGATATTTTAGGGCTGCATACATCAATGCCTCCAAATGAAAGCCAAAAAATTCTGATCGCAGTACCGCAACTGCCGCGTATTGCAAACTTTGATGATCTGGACCCCTTGAAAATGATGCCGGAGGTGGAGTTGATTATTGTTCCCCCGGACCAGCCGCTCCCCTTGAACGCGCACCTGATCATTCTTCCTGGATCAAAATCCACACGATCGGATCTGGCATTCTTAAAGGCCCAGGGCTGGGATATTGATCTTGCAGCCCACGCCAGAAGAGGCGGCAGAATTCTTGGAATTTGTGCCGGTTTCCAGATGCTGGGTCAAAGTATATCCGATCCCGATGGAATTGAAGGCAACCCGGGCACCAGCACTGGCCTGGGTCTGCTTCAGGTTGATACAAAGATGACTTCAGCCAAACAATTGCGCCTTGAAAATGCCCGTGATGCACAGTTCAATTGCCCTCTGAGCGGCTATCATATGCACATGGGGCGCACATGGGGCACCGACTGTGACCGCCCGTTTTCAATTTGCAACGGGACTTCTGAGGGGGCTGTTTCCCCTGCTGGAAATGTTATGGGAACCTATTTGCACGGCCTGTTTGGCTCCGATGAATTCAGGGACAATTTCGTGGGAAAACTGGGAGCGCAAAAAATCTCATTTCTGAACTATGAGGCGCGCATTGAGCAGGTTCTGGACAATCTGGCGCAGCATCTGGAGCAACACCTTGATCTGGATGCTTTGCACAAAATTGCAAAACCTGCCAAAATCGGCGCGCAAACTCCATGAGTCTTTCAGTTGCCTTTCTTGCACTGCTGTTGGATCGGTTTGTTGCTTTGCCAAAAGGGCTTACTTTGCCCTTGGCCCATCCGGTGGTGTGGCAGGGGTGGTTGCTTGAAAAACTTGAGCGCGGTTTGAATAAAGAAAAATTCCCCCCTGCAAGACGGCGTATCGGGGGCATACTTGCTTTGCTGGTACTGATTTTTATCACTTTTTCAATGTCGTTTGCGCTTGTTCAGCTTATAAAAACTCTTCCGTTCTCATGGGTAATCGAAGCCGCGCTCGCAGCAGTTTTCCTTGCCCACCGCAGTTTGCATGCAGCTGTTGGTGCGGTCGCAGACGCCTTGAGTATATCATTGGACGCTGCCAAAATGGCTGTGTCTCATATCGTTGGCCGGGATACCAAAAATCTGGACCAACATGAAATTAGCCGTGCAGCGATTGAAAGCCTGGCCGAAAACAGCTCCGATGGGATCATTGCGCCCCTGTTTTGGCTCGTGTTGTTTGGCCTGCCAGGGATTGCTGTTTACAAGGCTGTCAATACCGCCGATTCAATGATTGGCCATAAAAACCCGCAATACCTGGAGTTCGGATGGGCCAGTGCAAAACTGGATGACGTTGTGAATTTTATACCTGCGCGCCTGTGCGCCCTGTTTTATATTCTGGTTTCTGGAATTGGTCAGAAAAACCCCGGGACAAAAATTATAAAAAGCTGGCAGGTAACATTTCGCGACGCACCCGCCCACGTGTCCCCCAATGCGGGTTGGCCCGAAGCGGCTTTAGCGGGGGCTTTGGGTTTTTCCCTTGGTGGCGCGCGCGCCTATGGCGGGAAAATTCTGCATCTTGCAAACATGGGAGCCGGGCGACGTGATCTGAACCAATATGATATTGAACGGGCGCTCAAACTATCCGCTAATATGTCCACTTTAGCGCTGATATTGACGGGCTTGCTATCGCTTGCCCGGCTCTGACTGCAAATCGGGTATTTGCCCTTTAAGAACCAGAGGAAGTCCTGCAACCACCAGCATTGTGTTGGCGCATACGCCCGCAAGGCGTTGATGCAATATCCCGGTTTCATCGCGAAATGACCGGGCGATGGAATTTGCCGGAACGATACCAAGGCCCACTTCATTGGAAACAAAAATTACGTCGCTTGATTGAATATGCGCAAGTGTTTGCACAAGATCCTCGCTCCGCTTCGCTGTGTCCTGTTCAGACAACTCGGCAAGATTGCTCATCCAAAGCGTCAGGCAATCAACAACAATTGCCCGGTGGGCCGCCGCCGCCTTTTCGATTGTCCGGGATAAATCCAATGGCTCTTCAAATGTAGTGAAAGCACCATTGCGTTCCAGCCGATGCTGTTTAACCCGCGCTAGCATTTCATCGTCCCTGGCTTGTGCCGTGGCGATATAGGCAGGGTTTGCACAAAGGTTAAGGGCGATTTTTTCCGCCAGAGCGCTCTTGCCGGAGCGAGCACCCCCCAAAATCAGAAAATGACGACCGCCCATAATTCCTCCAACATTTTGTCATGGCATCAAAATGGGTGCGTATGCATACGTATCCCTCATGTCAATTATACATGGTTTTGCCCTTAATGGGGCAAAAAAGTAAGCGCGTTTTTGCGCATAAAGGCTATTATTTTAGCATAAAACTCCCTACTCTTTGCGCGCAGACAATTTTGCTATCACCGTTGGGAGCTTAATGGAATTGGGGCATTTATTACTGGGGGTCGATGGCGGTGGCACCAAGTGCCGGATGAGATTGACCGACCAAAATTTTGAAATGCTGGGTGAGGCGATTATCCATTCGCCTGCTAATCTGCAAATCAGAAATGGTGATGCGGCCCATGCCGCGATCATGGATTTGATCGCACTGGTCTATGCGCAGGCTGGTTTGGATGTTTCCATGACCAAACAAACCCACGCCTGTTTTGGCATGGCCGGAGCAAGGCTTCAATCCGCCCGCGATAGTTTTGTCAAACGGGGCTTTCCCTTTGCCAACGTAAAAGTTGTTGATGATATTGATATCGCGCGCGCCGGGGCACATAAGGGCGAAGATGGCGCAGTATTGATCATTGGCACCGGTTCAGCCGGGCTGGGGCGCATCGCCGGTAAGCGGTTGCAAATTGGTGGTTGGGGATTTCTTGTTGGTGATTCCATGGCCGGGGCGGCCCTTGGGCGTGAATTGTTGCGCAGGTCCCTGCTGGCCCATGAAGGCCTTATTGAAGGGTCGGCTCTCACTGATCACATAATGAACAAGTTCGACAATCTGCCTGAGAACCTGATGACTTGGTCCTTTGAAAATCCAGATGCTATTGCTGAGGCGCGCGAGCTGGCGCAACAGGAAAAATATGCCCCTCAAACGGGCCATGTTGATGAAGTAAAGTATATATCCGTTGGCTCAATACATGCCCGCCCCGGAGATTATGGGAAATTTGTTCCGGTCATCTTTGATTATTTTGAGCAGGATGACCCTATGGCAAAGCAATTGATTGAGTTTGAACTCGCTGCCATTGATCAGTATGTCTCCTGGTTTTTAGATCGGGAAATTAAGTCTATCGCTGTTGTGGGGGGGTTGGGGCAACGCCTCCTTCCCATGCTTCAAAAAATCTATCCCGGTGTGCTGGTCCCCCCAATGGCCGACCCGCTGCAGGGCGCTCTAATTCTTGCCCATCAATCTAAAACCGTTTCAGGATAACCTTAAGAAAATTTATTTGAGAACAGGAGAAGTTCAGTGTCTTCACGCGTAATTCCGGTTCGACCGTTTGACTATGTGGTGTTTGGCGCGACCGGCGATCTCACAAAAAGAAAACTTATCCCCGCGCTTTATTATCGTTTCAAAGCAGGGCAGTTTGACCTGCGTTCACGCATCATCGGTATTTCGCGCAGTCCTTTGGACGACAAAAAAATGCAGGAGATTGCCCGGGTCTCAATTCAAAAACATGTGGATGAAATTTATCACGACGCTGATGTAATCGATCAGTTTGTTTCCTGTTTTTCCTATGTTTCAAATGATGTGACCAATAAAGAGGGCTGGACAGAAATTTCAGAAAAACTGCGTGATGATAAGGAAGTTGTCCGGGCATTTTATCTCGCCGTAGCCCCCAATCTTTTTGCCCCGATCTGTGAATATTTGAAGGGAAAAAACTATTGCCGCGACGACGCCCGGGTCGTACTTGAAAAACCGCTGGGGCACGACTTGGCGTCCTCAGTGCAAATCAATGATGCTGTGGGTGAAGCGTTTTCCGAAGACCAGATTTATCGCATCGACCATTATCTGGGCAAAGAAACGGTTCAAAATCTGCTCGCCCTGCGCTTTGCCAACGCCATGTTTGAACCCATCTGGAATGCGGCCCATATTGATCATGTTCAGATCAGTGTTGCCGAATCCGTTGGCGCCGGCACCCGGGGCTACTATGATGAGGCAGGCGCGCTGCGCGATATGATCCAAAATCATATTTTGCAGCTTTTATGTCTGGTGGCGATGGAGCCGCCCGCATCAAACAAACCCAATGCCCTGCGCGATGAAAAGCTCAAAGTGCTGCGCTCCCTCAAACCGCTGGTTGGGGATGACCTGAAAAAGAATACCGTTCGCGGACAATATAGAGGTGTGCGTGCAGAAACTGTTGAAGTTGCCTCCTATCAGGACGAACTTCCCGATAACCTCAAAGGCTCCCACACTGAAACTTTTGTTGCCATCAAGGCCGAAATTGAAAACTGGCGCTGGTCTGGCGTTCCGTTTTATATCCGTACCGGTAAACGCCTTGCCGCCCGTATGTCCGAAATTGTTATCCAGTTTCGAAAAGTTCCCCATTCGATTTTTTCCAAAGATCAGGGAAGGCCCAGCGCCAACAAGCTGGTTATTCGTTTGCAGCCCGATGAAGGGGTAAAACTCTTTATGATGATCAAAGACCCCGGACCCGGTGGCATGCGGCTGCGTGAGGTACACTTGAATTTGTCCTTTGCTGATACGTTTGAAGACCGGGTGCCCGAAGCCTATGAGCGTTTGCTGCTTGATGTAATTCGTGGCGACCAAACCTTGTTTATGCGCCGGGATGAGCTGGAAGAGGCATGGAAATGGATTGACCCAATCCGCGCCGCCTGGGATGAAATGCGCGAAGCCCCACAGCCCTATACCGTTGGTACTTGGGGCCCCACCAGTTCTGTTGCCCTTATCGAGCGTGATGGCCGAACCTGGCATGAGGAAAGTGATTATTGATGCTTAAGCGCTTTGATTTTGAGAATAATTTGGACCTTGCCCATCATCTGGCCAGGGCCGTGGCAACAGATATGATGGTGGACATCACAACAAAAGGTAGGGCGTCACTGGCTGTTTCCGGGGGCAGTACGCCAAAGAGTTTTTTTCAGATTCTGGCAAAAAATCAGGATGTGCCTTGGGAAAAAACTATTATCACTCTGGTTGATGAGCGCTGGGTAGATGCCAGTTCTGAGCGCTCAAATGCGCGCCTGGTGAAGGAAAACCTGATGCAGGGCCCGGCTGCAAAAGCGCGTTTTTTGCCCCTGTTTTCCGGGGGGGCAGCACCGGATGAAAAAGCTGTCGCTCATACTAACGCTTCATTGTCAGCGCATCTGCCACTTCCCTTCAGCGCAGTAATTCTGGGCATGGGAAATGATGGGCACACCGCTTCGTTCTTTCCAAAAGGGGATACGTTAGATGCAGCGCTTAGCGAAGCGGGGCCCGCGTTGGCTATTCGCGCACCCGGCGCAGGAGAGGCGCGAATTACCCTGACTTTGCCCACATTGTTGCAAACAAGAAGTCTTTATTTACATATTGAAGGCACTGCCAAGCGCCAGACATTGGAAGTGGCACTGGCCGGGAACGAAATTGAACAGATGCCGGTGCGCGCTGTTTTGTTTCAGGGACAAAAAACTCTTCAAACCTATTGGTGCCCGTAGCGCAAGACACTGATGTTTTTGTGACACTTATGTGTCCTGAACCAGGAAAATCTGAAAAACATGAAAACAAAAAATTGTATCAGCGCGGTCACACGCACTATCATTGCCAGAAGTAAAACAACCCGCAGCTCTTATCTTGAGCGTATGGAAAACCAGCTGGAAAAGGGGGTTCAGCGCGGGATACTCAGTTGCGGCAATCTTGCCCACGGGTTTGCGGCCTGTAATCCGGCTGACAAAGCTTTGCTTGCCGGGGATAGCGCTCTAAATCTGGCAATTATCACTTCTTATAATGATATGCTGTCCGCCCATCAGCCCTATGAGACCTACCCCCAAATCATAAAACAGGCCGCCCGCTCGGTGCGTGCAACCGCTCAGGTTGCCGGGGGAGTGCCCGCCATGTGTGACGGTGTAACTCAGGGGCAGGATGGCATGGACCTGTCTTTGTTTTCCCGCGATGTTATCGCGATGGCAACGGCAATTGCCTTGTCTCACAACATGTTTGATGCTGGGGTTTACCTTGGGATTTGTGACAAAATCATACCCGGCATGTTGATCGGCGCCCTTTCCTTTGGGCATTTGCCGGCAGTATTTGTGCCTGCCGGACCGATGTCTTCAGGCCTGCCTAATGATGAAAAGGCCCGGATACGCCAATTGTTCATGGAAGGGAAAGTCGGGCGGGTTGAGCTTTTGGAGGCGGAGGCCAAATCTTATCACGCTGCTGGCACCTGCACATTTTATGGCACGGCCAATTCCAATCAGATGTTGATGGAAATCATGGGCCTGCAATTACCCGGCAGTAGCTTTGTGGCCCCTGGCACCCCGTTGCGTGATGCGCTCACGACCAGGGCCGCAACTCAAGCACTGTCCCTGAATGCCAGCTCAAGTACCTATACGCCCGCAGGCCGGATTGTGAGTGAAAAAACCATCGTCAACGCGCTTGTCGGGCTTTTAGCCACGGGCGGTTCCACCAACCACACTTTGCACCTGATTGCCATTGCGGCGGCGGCGGGCATTAAAATCACTTGGGATGACATGTCTGAATTGTCCCAAAGCGTTCCCCTGATAACTCGTATTTATCCAAATGGCATAGCCGACGTGAACCATTTTCACGCTGCCGGGGGAATGGGTTTTTTGATCAGGGAATTGCTTGAGGGTGGCTTTTTGCATGAGGATGTTAAAACGATTACCGGGGAGGGGCTGGCTTCCTATGCGGTTGAAACCCGCCTGATTGAGGACAAAGTGGCTTTCCTTCCAGCCCCTAAAGTCTCAGCCCTGCCAAAGGTTCTGACTGGTGTGAAAACGCCGTTTGAAACTGATGGCGGGCTAAAGGTGCTGAACGGCAATTTAGGAAAATCAGTCATCAAGGTATCAGCTGTTAAACCTGAGCATCGGATCATTGAGGCACCAGCACGTGTTTTTCACGCCCAGTCAGAACTTATGGATGCTTTTAAGAACAATGAATTGAAAGGCGACATGATTGCGGTGGTACGCTTTTGCGGCCCAAAGGCAATTGGCATGCCCGAATTGCATAAATTGACCCCCCTTTTAGGTATATTACAGGATCGCGGGCTTAGGGTTGCTCTGGTGACTGATGGGCGCATGTCAGGCGCATCGGGAAAAGTGCCAGCAGCAATCCATGTTACCCCTGAAGCCATTGATGGGGGAGCAATTGCTAAAATAATTGATGGTGACTTGCTTAAACTTGACGCTGAGGCAGGCACATTGAGCTATCTGGGTGATGAAACAAAGTTCAATTCAAGAAACCCCGCAGAGCAGGATTTGAAGGATCAACATAGTGGAATGGGGCGCGAATTGTTTGGGGGATTTCGCCAGCTTGTCGGATTGGCGCAAGATGGTGCCAGTATTTTTGATTGATTGAAAAACTGAAACCTATGCGCCAAAAAATGTAATTGTATCAATAATCTGGACACTTTGATATTCTATTTAAACTGGCATATTGATTTGGATATTTCCGAATTGAGCTGGTAAGAGGGTGAATGTTGAGAAATTTGAGAGTATTTTCAAACATCGGGGTAATGGTGTGCGCACTTCTGTTTTTGGGTGCCTGTTCGGGGCTGAATCTTGGCACTGTAAGCAAATTACAAAGTGTTGATGTTCTCAAGGATGATATTGCCCAGATGCGGTTTGCTATCGATGCTCCCCTGTCAGTGCTGCCCCAGGATGGGGGTATTCAGTTTAAGCTTGATGCCACTACCACCGAACTGGGCGAGCGTCATATTGTTGCTGTACTACAGCGTGGGGAAGACATTTTGTCCTTTCCCGGCCTTAAACCTCCGGCCAACAAGCGCACTTATCATCTGTTTGCAGTTTCGCTTCAAGATCAGGAAAAAATTCGAGACTTTCAGGCATGGATCAGAAATTTGACGGCTAACAACGATAATGTTGGTGGTGAATTGAGCATGCAAATGGAAATGCAATTCTGTCGCGTGGGAGATATTGATATCAGTGATATGCGTGTGAGTGTACACGTTTCAATCCCCGGTCAGCAGGACCTTAGCCCGCTTCTCTCAAACATAAAGCTTTCCGATATTGGGGATATGTCTGGCAATCTGCCATACTGTGTGCAAACGCAATAAAATTGCGCAATAACAGTAAGGCA
>JAJRRJ010000230.1 GCA_024279575.1 Alphaproteobacteria bacterium
CAAAGCCCGCGACAAACGCGCACCGCTGGACCTTGACCTGCCTGAACGCAAAATTGTTTTGAATGCCAAGGGGCAGGTTGAACGGGTTTTTGTTCCTGAGCGCCAGGAGGCTAACCGTCTGATTGAAGAAATGATGGTTGCTGCCAACGTCTGTGCCGCGCAAACTCTGGATGAAAACAAAACCCCACTGATTTACCGGGTGCACGATCAACCCGGAACTGAAAAGCTAATGGCCCTGAAAGATTTCCTTGCGAGCCTGCAGATGAGTTTTACCGCTACCGGTACAATCAAACCGGACCAGTTTAATCAGATTTTGCACAAGGCAAAGGAAACCGACAAATCCGTTCAGGTCTCTGAAATGGTATTGCGCTCCCAGGCTCAGGCAGAATATGGCCCTACGAATTACGGGCATTTCGGACTAAACCTTAACCAGTATGCCCACTTCACCTCCCCTATTCGGCGCTACGCGGACCTGATTGTCCACCGGGCCTTAATCCTTGCCTGTAACCTTGGAACAGACGGGTTAAACAACGTAGAAGCTCAAACACTACAAAACATTGCGCAACACATCTCAATGACTGAACGGCGCGCGATGGCCGCCGAACGACAAACCACCGACCGTTTGATTGCACACTTCCTAAGTGATCAGATTGAAAGTGAATTCTCAGGCAAAATTTCGGGGGTTGTTGGTGCTGGACTTTTTGTCAAGCTGGATGAAACCGGCGCCGACGGGTTTGTCCCTGCCTCAACACTGGGGGACGACTACTTTCGACACATTTCTGAAAAACAGGCAATGGTTGGCCAAAGAAGCGGAGAAACATTTGCCCTTGGTGATGCGGTAAAGGTTCGGCTTCTTGAGGCCGCTCCGATGGCAGGAGCCTTGCGATTTGAAATTACTTCAGAGGGGAAAAAAGGCGCGCCTTTGTCAGGTAGCAGACCCTCACACCGGACTGCCCGATTTAACAAAACTGGACAAAGGGGCCGAAAAGGAACTAAAAGAATCACTCAAAAGCGCAAAAAGAAATAAATATGAGCATTTCACATCTGGCCGATTCTAACGACGACCCAGCCACCAAACGCGCCCTTAAACCGGCGATGTTGCGTGGATTGAGGGGGAAGTGTCCCAAATGTGGAAAGGGGAAAATGTTTCGTGCCTATCTCAAGGTAGCTGACGCCTGTTCCAAGTGCGCAGAAAACCTGAGCCATCATCGTGCCGACGATGCCCCCCCCTATATCATCATCCTGCTGGTTGGACATATTCTGGTTGGCTTGATGTTGCACCTGGAAATGGCTTGGCGCATACCCCCAATGGTTTATATTTATTCTCTTGTACCATTGGCGGTCATTCTCCCGCTGCTGTTATTACCACCAGTCAAAGGGGCCATTGTCGGCCTGCAATGGGCCAATAAAATGCATGGATTTGACCCCGATAAGGTGGATGAATTTCTTTAGCCCGCTTTATAGAATTTCTACTGACTTGCTCAAAAGAACCTCTTTGAATGTCGCGCTTGACTTTTGATACAAGTTCCCTATTTTCACGCCAAAGTTTTAGCCGCGCTTGATGTCCGGCACCTATTTGAAAGATTGAGAAAATGGCCAAGGCAAACACCGTCAAAGTGAAGATGGTTTCAACCGCTGATACCGGTTTTTACTACGTCACTAAAAAGAACGCCCGCACGATGACCGAAAAAATGGTGCAGCGCAAATATGATCCCAAAGTGCGCAAGCATGTGGATTTCAAGGAAACCAAGATTAAATAGTTTTTTTTGCGTACTAATATTAAATATCCAGCCCGTGTTTTCTTTTGGAACCACGGGTTTTTTTATTTTCAATCATTCAAAAGAAGATAGGGAGCTGGTCCAAAACGGCTTATCGAAGAGGCCACTCCAACCGTTCCAGACCAGCTTTCCTACGAGCTCAGGAATTGCGGCGGACCTGAGCGTATTTTATCGTAGGATAATACACTTCAAATTGAGACTAATCCCAACCCGAAGGTATTCAAGTAAAATACTCTCAACAACTTTCAAAGCAAGTAAAACCGTGCACTTGCGCTGCCATTTCAAAAACCTTAGTAAACTGGTAACCATAACAAATATTGTTAATTTCGTCCCGATCGCACCTGGCTGTAGTTATTTTACTGTTGGGTAGAAAATATTTTCAGCCCGATAACACCGGCCACAATGAGCATAATGCTCAATATTCGAGCCAGTTCTCGAGATTCTCCAAACAGCATAATTCCCAAAATACTTACCCCAACGGCACCAGTGCCGGTCCAAACAGCATAGGCTGTTCCAACAGGGATAGTTTTCATTGCCATAGCCAAAAACTGAAAGCTGACAATCATCGCCACGATAGTAATTGTTGAAGGCCAGAAACGGGAAAATCCGTCAGTGTATTTCAGACCGATAGCCCAGCCCATTTCAAAAACTGCCGCTACCATCAAATAAACCCATGCCACTATTTTGTTCCTCTTTTTCTTTGGCGCCTCTAAACAGGCGCTGCACTGTCAGCAAACTGGGGAGAAAACCGGAAATATTCGCAATAAAATTTGCAGGTTCCCACCACGTCATCAGTTAAAATTACCGGGTAAAATACTGGGTACATTTCATTTCTCTACCTCCTTGAAGTTTTTTAACCTACGCAGTAACATACAGCAGGTATGTAAATTCAACTAACATACAGGCTGTATGCATGCAAGAAAAATCCCCTCGCCGTTCAAATCCAGAACGTTCAAAAGAAACCCGCGCCGCCTTGATAAAGGCAGCACGCAAACTTTTCATCAATATTGGATATGCAGAAACCGGAACCCCGCAAATCGTAGACGCCGCCCAAGTAACGAGAGGCGCTCTTTACCATCATTTTATCGATAAACGCGATCTGTTTCGCGCCGTCGTTATCAGCGAAGCACAAGCCGTTGCCGACAAAATTGATCTGGAGGCAGGCATTACGCTCAATCAATTTGATGCCCTGATGGCCGGATGTGAAGCCTATTTTGCGGCCATGGCGGTTGCGGGCCGCACGCGCCTGTTGCTGATTGATGGCCCTTCGGTTCTGGGAAATGAAGAGATGGAACGGATCAATACTCAAACCGCAGGACAAAAATTGCATCAGGGATTGACCTTTGCCCTTGAAACAAGAAACCTGCCCAACTCACTACTTGAACCGCTGACCCAAATGCTCTCAGCATGCTTTGACAAGGCAGCATTGGCCATCGCCCATGGTAAATCCACAAGGGACTATCAGGCCGCTATCCGCATTCTTTTGGAACAATTCAGGTAAGTCCACCCATTAACCTGGCAAACTGCTTTACGGTGCACTCCGCGCCCTAGGCGGCGTCAAACACCACGCGGTCACGGCCTTCGTTCTTCGCCCGGTACAGCGCCATATCTGCCCGTTTCAACAAAGCCTCCGGCGTATCTCCCAGACGATTATTCAGAGCTACTCCCAAACTAACAGTAATATCAATGCTGGTTTGGTTGCTTATGTCAAAGGAGGTATCAGAAATCGACCTGCGAATACGCTCTGCAATATTTTGAGCCTGCGCCTGACCGGCATCAGGCATGAGAACCACAAATTCCTCCCCCCCATACCGACACGCCAGATCAACACCGCGAATACTGCGCTGAACACGCAATGCAAATTCCTTGAGAACTTCGTCGCCCGCCGAGTGACCATAGGTATCATTTACCGGCTTGAAGTGGTCAATATCAAGCATAATTAACGCCAAGTCGCGCCCCTGCTCCACCGCCTTTTCAAGCATAAGCGCCGAATGTCTCTCAAAATACCGACGGTTATAAAGACCTGTCAAACCATCGATTACCGCCATCGCCATGGTATTGTTTACGCTCTCACGCAATTCCATGGCATATCTTTGTCGCCGTATCTGAGTGCGCACCCGCGCCAGAAGTTCATGTTTTTCAATGGGCCGGACAATGAAATCATTCACGCCTAGCTCCAAGCCGCGAACAACCTTTGCGCGGTCCCCCTCGTCTGCAATAAGAATAATGGGAAGGCTGCGTGTTTGCTCCAGAGTGCGAAGTTGTGAGCACACCCGCAATGGATCAAAGTCAGTCAACTCCATGCTGACCAAAACAACTTCATAGTCTTTTTCTGCAATACCAAGCGCAACAGAGGTGGGATCACTCAATATATCCAGCTGATGATTGGGGACCAGATAGTTGCGCAGACGTTCCGAACTGCGCACATTATCGTCCACCAGCAGTATCCTGCCATTCTCAGCATCAATACTGCCCAAGGCCAAATGCGCTGCTTCATCGGCGATATCCCGACCGGTTTGCGCCCTGGAGCGCAACTCATCAGTCAACATTTTAAGGCGTACCAGACTCTTGACGCGCGCCATCAGCTGCATATCCTCTGGTGGCTTGGTCAAAAAATCATCTGCCCCCGCCTCAAGCCCTGCAACCCGGTCAGAGGGTTGGTTGAGTGCTGTTATCATTACAACAGGAATATGATGGGTTTTAGGATCCGCCTTCAACCGACGGCAGGTTTCAAAACCATCCATTCCCGGCATCATTACATCCAGAAGAATAATATCAATCGGGTTATTGGCGCAAATATCCAGGGCCTCCTGCCCCGAATTTGCCGTTAACACGTCAAAATACTCTGCGGTAAGCCTGGCTTCAAGAAGCCTTACATTTGTTGGAATATCGTCAACAACCAGCACACGCGCTGTCATTTGACCCTCCGCTACTCAATACAAAAACGAAAAAGACCCGAAAAAAGTGCCCCTAACTACCTTTTCCAATATAACCTGCAATAGTTTCTAAAAAGTGAGGCACTGAAATTGGCTTGGAAATATACCCCTCGCACCCCCCCGCCAAGATGCGCTCCTCATCCCCTTTCATGGCAAATGCAGTAACCGCCACCACGGGAATATCCTTTAATTCCTCATCCTCTTTGAGCCACTTGGTGACCACAAGACCAGAAACTTCAGGCAATTGAATATCCATCAGAATCAAATCCGGATGATGCGCACGAGCCAACTCCAAGGCCTCCATGCCATTGCTGGTTTGAATGGTGTAATATCCCTGAGATTCAAGAAGATCATGGAATAGCTTCATATTCAGCTCGTTATCTTCCACAATCATTACAGTTTTTGACATGTGAACCCCTCGCCACACTCGTGATAAAAAACTTTAATTAGGCCCTTGCCATTTCGACAAAAACCAACTGACTTAACACTAGAGTGCCAAGTAACAATAATTCCTTTCGATTCATCTAATGCCCAAAAGAATGAAAAATATGACCAACTTTCCAGACAATGAACAAAGCAA